>JAIPDU010000103.1 GCA_021737525.1 Desulfohalobiaceae bacterium
ACCGTGGCTGGATCTTTCTAATCCCCGCCTTGGCTATCATGTCCATCAGCGCCTTTATCCCGCTGATGACGGTCATCAACTACTCCCTGCACTACATCTTCGCCGGCTCGGCCAAGGAGTTCGTGGGGTTGGAGAACTATGTGGAGGTCTTGCGCGATCCCGCGTTCCTCTGGGCCTTGGGCCGGCAGCTCCTGTTCAGCCTCATGGTCCTCGTTGTGCAGGTGCCGTTGGGCATCGGCATCGCTATCGCCATGCCCAGGCAAGGACCGGCCGTTGCCCTGTGTCTCGTGTTGTTGGGCATCCCCCTGCTCATCCCCTTCAACGTGGTGGGCATCGTCGCCAGGGTCTTCTGCCAGGCCGATATCGGGGTGGTGCCGACCCTTTTCGAGTTCCTGAACTATGACTACAACGTGGCCCTGGATACCATAGACGCCAGCCTGACCATCTTCTTCCTGGATGTATGGCACTGGACCCCGCTGGTGGTCCTTCTGTGCTACGCTGGCCTGCGCTCCATCCCGCAGGCTTACTACCAGGCCGCGGAGATCGACGGGGCCTCGCCCTGGAAGACCTTCCGCTACGTCACCCTGCCCAAGCTGCGCTCCGTGCTTATCCTCGGCGTCCTGCTGCGATTCATGGATTCGTTCAAGATCTACGCCGAGCCCCTGCTGCTCACCGGCGGCGGCCCGGGCAGCTCCACCACCTTCATGAGCCTCCACGTGGCACGCAAGGCCCAGTCCTACGAGCTGGGCTACGCCGGGGCCTCCTCGGTCATCTATCTGTTCATCGTCATCGTCTTCAGCTACGTCTTTTTCCAGATCATGACCAACGTGGGTAAAGGAGAAGGCAAGAAATGAAAAAGCGCCACATCCTGCTCATCATCTATTTCGTGCTGTTGATCATCCCCATCTACTGGATGATCAACACCTCGCTCAAGCCGGACAACGAGATCATCAAGAAGATGACCCTGGTGCCCCAGGATTTCACGCTGCAGAATTACAAGGAGATATTCACCTCTTCCCTGTGGCGCTCCAGCTTTCTCAATTCCATCATCTACGTGTGCATGAACGTGGTGCTGAGCCTGATAGCTGCTGTGCCCGGGGCCTACGCCTTTTCCCGCTGGAAGTTCCGGGGCTCCCACCACCTCTTCTTCTGGCTGCTGACCAACCGCATGGCTCCGGCCGCGGTGTTCATGATCCCCTTCACCGAGCTCTACTACACCATGCACATCTACGATACGCACCTGGCCGTGGCCCTGGCCCACTGCCTGTTCAACATCCCGCTGGCCATATGGATCCTGGAGGGGTTCATGTCCGGCATCCCCCGGGAAATCGACGAGACCGCGTTCATCGACGGCTACAGCTTCCCGCGCTTCTTCTCCAAGATCTTCTTCCCGCTCGTCGCCCCGGGTGTGGGCGTGGCCGCCTTTTTCTGCTTCACCTTCTCCTGGATCGAGCTGATTCTGGCCAAGGCCCTGACCGTGACCTACGCCAAGCCCGTGGTGGTTACCCTGACCGTCGGAATCGGTGCCGAGGGGGTTCGCTGGGGGCTGTTGGCAGCGGCAGGCGTTCTGACCATGGTTCCGGGAGCGGTGGTTGTCTACTTCGTGCGCAACTACATGGCCAGGGGCTTCGCCCTGGGGAGGGTGTAGATCATGTGGCAATGGTTCACGGACTCGATTGCCTGGATGTATTGGACCCTGCCCAGCGTGCTCTTCTTCGTGGCCCTGTTCGGCTCCATCGCCCTGATGGGCGTCTGGGACGCCATATCGCCCACGCCGGTGCGCAAGGGCTTCCTGCCTATTCCAACCACCCGCGGCGACCGCTACTTTATCGGGATCATCTCCGGCATCACCATCTTTCTGGTTTGGCTCGGCTTTATGGGGCAGGCCTTTCTCTACGCTCCGCTGGGAATCTCCGCGGCCTGGTGCGTGGCCCTGGGCCTGAAGGGCTGAAGGGGGCCTTGTGCATGGGAGAGGGAGGGATAAGTCGGTCGTTTGATCACCACGAAAACCCAAAGGAGGTGAGCCGGCTAGGAATCCGCATCGGTTGAGGCTTGGCGGCGAGGAAACTTTCAAGGAAGCAACGCGACGAAACAAGGAGTCGTCCCCATGACACATCAATCGGTTATTAAGCTTCTGCTTGGCCTGATAGTCCTGGCCTTTCTCCTTCCGGGAGCTGCGTCGGCGCAGAACGTGTACGACAAATGGATCGAGGTCTTCCAGCCCTCGGTTCTGTCCAAGGAGGAGCAGCGCAAGGAGCTCAAGTGGTTCGCCGAGGCTGCGGAGCCCTACAAGGGCATGCACATCCAGTCCGTGGCCGAGGGAATCAATACCCACAAGTGGGAGTCCAAGGTCCTGGCCAAGGCCTTCGAGGAGATAACCGGCATCCGGGTCACTCACGACATCATCGGCGAAGGCGAGGTCGTGGACAGGGTCCAGCGTCAGATCCAGACCAACCGCAAGCTCTATGACATTTACGTCAACGATGCCGACCTCATCGGCACTCACCTGCGCATGGACAGCGCCCTCAACCTGACCGACTACATGCAGGGCGAGGGCAAGGATGTGACCAACCCCATGCTGGATATCGACGATTTCCTGAACCCGGAATTCGGGCAGGACTACGACGGCAATCAGCTCCAGCTTCCCGATCAGCAGTTCGCCAATCTCTACTGGTTCCGATACGACTGGTTTACAGATCCGGAGATCAAGAAGGCGTTCAAGGAGGAGTACGGCTACGAGCTGGGCGTGCCCGTGAACTGGGCGGCGTACGAGGATATCGCCGAGTTCTTCACCGGCCGCAAGATCGACGGGGAGAAAGTCTACGGCCACATGGACTATGGTAAGCGCTCCCCCTCCCTGGGCTGGCGCTTCACCGACGCCTGGCTCTCCATCGCCGGCGTGGGGGACAAGGGACTTCCCAACGGTCAACCCGTGGACGAATGGGGCATCCGGGTGGAGAACAAGATCCCCGTGGGCTCCACGGTAAAGCGCGGCGGCGCAGCCAACGGCCCGGCTGCGGTGTACGCCACCACCAAGTACAAGGAGTGGCTGACCCAATACGCGCCTCCAGACGCCGCCTCCATGACCTGGTCCGAGGCCGGTCCCACCCCCTCCGAGGGCAACGTCGCCCAGCGGGTCTTCCAGTATATCACCTGGCTCTCCGACCCGGCCTTCAACTCGGCCCAAAGCCCCGTAACCGATATTAACGGCAAGCCGCTCTGGCGCGTGGCCCCCACTCCACACGGCAAGTACTGGGACGAGGGCATGAAGGTCGGATACCAGGACGCCGGGAGCTGGACCATCCTGCAGAACAGCGTGAAGGGCAAGCGACGCGCCGCTGCCTGGTTGTGGGCCCAGTTCTGCGTTTCCAAGACCGTGAGCCTGAAGAAGTTCATTGTCGGCCGCACGCCTGTTCGCAAGTCCACGGTGTTCTCCGACTACCTGGCCAAGGAGGAGGAAAAGGGTACCTACGGCGGAATCGTGACCTTCTACAAGTCGCCTGTGGAGCACATGTGGACCGACTCCGGGCCGAACGTGCCCCACTATCCTCTGCTCGCCGAGCAGTGGTGGAAGAACATCGCCCAGGTCACCACCGGACAGGCCACCCCGCAGGAGGCCATGGACAACCTGGCCAACGAGATGGACGATCTCATGGGCAAGTTGAAGCTTCCCAAGTACTCGCCGAAGCTCAATCCGGAAAAGTCACGGGAGTACTGGCTGAATCAGCCCGGAGCACCCAAGGCGGAGCGTCCGGACGAGAAGCCCAAAACCAAGCCCTACGACGAGCTCATCAAGGAGTGGAAGGGGCAGCAATAGCGATTCTGACCCCCGGGCCGAGAACGGCCCGGGGGTCTCATTCATTGCAAGGAGCGATTTTTCATGGGGGCATACATTGGGGCCGTCGACCAGGGAACCACGAGCAGCCGGTTCATCATCTTCGACCATGAAGGCCGCATTGTGGGCATGGATCAAAAGGAGCACCGGCAGATCTTTCCCCGGCCGGGTTGGGTGGAGCACGATCCCATGGAGATCTGGCGCAACACTGGCGATGTCATCCGTGGCGCCCTGGCCAAAACGGGAATCAGGGGAGACGATCTGGCCGCTCTGGGCATCACCAATCAGCGGGAAACCACTGTGGTTTGGGACCGGGAGACCGGGCGGCCCTACGGCAATGCGGTGGTCTGGCAGTGCGCCAGGACCCACGATATCTGCCGGGGGCTGATCCGGGAGGGGGGACAGGACCGCTTCCGGGAGCAGACCGGGCTGCCGGTGTCCACCTACTTCTCCGGTCCCAAGATCAAGTGGATCCTGGACGCCCACCCCGGGGCCAGGGAGGCCGCGCGGCGCGGCGACGTCCTGTTCGGCACCATGGAGACCTGGATCGTCTGGTGGCTCACCGGCGGCCCCAGCGGAGGGGCCCACGTCACGGATGTGACCAACGCCAGCCGGACCATGCTCATGAACCTGCGCACCCTGGAATGGGAGGAGGAGATACTCGGGATCCTGGACGTCCCGAGGGGCTGCCTGCCCCGGATCGTGCCCTCCAGCGACCATCGCTCCTGGGGCCCGACGTCCGAGGACGGTCCTCTGGGCGCCCGCGTGCCGGTATGCGGAGCCGTGGGCGATCAGCAGGCCGCGCTTGTCGGGCAGACCTGCTTCGGTCCCGGAGAGGCCAAGAACACCTATGGCACGGGCTGCTTCCTGCTCATGCACACCGGGCACGAGCCGATCGACTCAGCCCACGGCCTCATCACCACCCTGGCCTACCAGTTCAGCGGCCGCAAGCCTTCCTATTGCCTGGAGGGCGCCATCGCGGTGGCTGGCGCGCTGGTGCAGTGGCTGCGGGATAACCTGGGGCTGATCGAGCGCGCCCCGGAGGTCGAGGACCTCGCCTCGCAGGTGGAGGATAACGGCGGCGTGTATGTGGTCCCGGCCTTCTCCGGGCTGCTGGCCCCCTACTGGCGGCCCGAGGCCCGCGGAGTGATCGCGGGTCTGACCAGGTACGCGAACAAGCGCCACCTGGCCCGGGCCGTGCTGGAAGCGACCGCCTACCAGGCCAGGGACATCTTGGAGGCCATGAACAAGGATTCCCGCGTGGACCTCAAGGAGCTCCGCGTGGACGGAGGCATGGTGGCCAACGAGCTGCTCATGCAGTTCCAGTCCGACATGCTGAACGTGCCCGTCACCCGCCCCAAGGTTGCGGAAACGACCTGCCTGGGTGCCGCCTACGCCGCGGGGATAGCCTCCGGCTATTGGACCGGCCGGGAGGAGCTGCGCAACAATTGGAAGGCGGACAAGACCTGGAGCCCTGCCATGCCGCACGATGTGCGCGAGGACCTGTACTGGAGCTGGAAAAAGGCCGTGCAGAGGAGCTTTGACTGGGTGGATTGAAGCCAGGCTGATTTCCGGCGCGCGGGACCGCTTGCAGAGAGCACAAGGGGACAGGTTCTTTGATAATTCTTAGATAACAGTAACTGTTCACCACCTTGCAAAACCGTGAGCCTACCCGGGGTATTTTGCATCATGCAGCTTCGACTCTGGATTTTCTAACGCTCGCCACGCGGGGGCATCCCTGCCCCTACCCCTCACCCACTTTTGAGAAAAAGTGGGTGAGGGGTTTCCCCCACGTGGCGAGCGAAGAAAATCCGGCATAGTCTCCACTGAAATGATTCAAAATACCCCGGGTAGGCTTATCCCGATCAGGGTGTTGGTGAATAGTTACAGATAACATTACATTGATGATGGTGCTCTTCGAGCCCGTGAACGCTTCTCAGCCAGACATCCATTTGCCGTCCTGCCGATGCGGACCCGGCCTGATGCCCTTCCCGGCGGATGGAAAATGGAAAAAAGACAACGACAGGATCCACAGGATCAACCGGATTGATGAAGAAACCGCGGGAAAAGAGCTGCGGCTCTTTTCCCGCAATATCCAGTTTATCCGGTAAATCCTGTCAACTCTCTTCTCTCTTCCGAGGGGCCAGCCCCGCTGCCTTGATCAAGGGCATCTCGCAATGAGCACAAGCTGACTGGCGCATTTTTCATTGTGTTGGCTTACAGTTCAGCAATGTGGTGAACAGCGACATTGATACAATGGAATA
>JAIPDU010000104.1 GCA_021737525.1 Desulfohalobiaceae bacterium
GAAGGAGCCATGCAAAATCCAGAACTAGAGCCTCTTGGCGAGAAGAAACTCCGTGAAGGCTTACACCTTCGCTTCTGAATGCCGTCAGGGAAGTTTCTTATTTGGAACAAATTTCCAAGCGGAGTTCAATAAAAAAAGTAACTGTCCACCACCTTGCGGAACCGTGAGCCTACCCGGGGTAGGCTTATCCTGATCAGGGAGTTGGTGAATGGTTACTAAAAAAAGCCTACTGCGGGAAAGACGAAAGAGTTTTGGCTTGAATGAATCGGATTCAAAACCGGTTTGAGACCACGGGCTGATGAGCATTGGACACGACCTTCTGACGGCCGAGCCTTGAGGTGGAGTCCGGGAATGCTTTCTCTCGCGGAACATGGACCACGAAGCGCAAGGGCCGTTATCGGGCGATCCGGCACCATCCCCAACAGCAACAGTCCAAGATGCATAAAGAAGGAAAGTTTTCTTTACCACGCCCATGGCAATGGGTATCGCGGAAGGCTCACACCACGCGAGACCGGCAGCAAGCGAAGGTTACTCCCAAGGATCGGTTTCCTCCTTTCGAGAAAAGAAGAAGCGCAGCTCATGCCAGGCAAACCGCAAAGGGGATTGGAACCGCCCCGGCTGCGAAAAATGTCTCATCGGTGAGGTCTATGGGCCGGGTTTGCATAACCGGAAGGGCTGCACGGAACCACCTGCCCGATCTTACGGCGGGCTCGCAATACCTGGATTGTCTCTTTGCAAGGCGTTCGCGGTGTTCTCCCAGAGCTTGTCCGCCCTGTCAACTCTGCTCGCCTGCTCTGCTGCCGACTCCTGCTACTCCCCGGAGATCCCGCTAAAGATCCCCTCAATCTCGTTCTGAAGAGCCTCTCTGTCCCGTTCCAAAGCGAAAGCCAGCTCGGTGGTGATAAGACCCATGGCCTGTTCCATGAGCCTGCGCTCTCCGAAGGAGAGTTCCTTGTTCTGCGAAATGAAAATCAATTCCTTGAGCACATGGGCCACATCAACCAAATCGCCGCTTTTCAGCTTCTCCGAATACTCCCTGTAGCGTCGGTTCCAGTTCAGACCGACATTCCCCTTGAAATCGGACCAGTCCTGCAGGGAATTTAAAACGCTTCGCCCGTATTCCGCGTCGCAAATGTTGCGTAGGCCAACTCCCCGGGCATTGGCCGTGGGGACAAGCAGGGTGGCATTATTGCTCAGGATCCGAACCACATAGAAATCGCTTTCCACTCCACCGATTTCGTAGGTCTGGATCCCTTCCACACGGCCCACACCCTGGGCCGGATAGACCACGAGTTGATCCTTTTCGAACACCGCTCACCCTCACAACCGGAGACAAGAGAACTCCTCACCGGATTGGCCTTGACTCTTCCCGATCCTGAAAAACGGAACAAGGAAGGTTTATTCTTCTCTTTTATCACGAAACGCTCTGCCAGTCCACTGTGAGAGCGCCACTGATTCGGAGATACAGGCCTCAAAGGGCAAGTCATGATCTATCCATCTCAAAGGAGGGGCGATCCAAACTGTGAATCCGGTTCATGGCCTTTTCCGGGCCGTGGGAGCAAAAAAGCCTGATACCCCGCTCCGCTTCAGCCAGTATATCCGGAAGGATCCTTTTCTCCTCGGAGGAAAAGGAGGAGAGGACATAGTTCGCACCGGATCCGGCTCGAGGTCCGGAGCGACCGATCCCCATACGGAGCCTGTAAAACGCCTTGGTCCCCAAGTGTTCGGCAATGGAGCGTAGCCCGTTGTGGCCGGCCAGACCGGAATCGAATTTCAAGCGAAGCCGGCCGAAGGGTAGGTCCAGATCGTCGTGCACAACGAGGAGGTGCCGGGGAGAAATTCCGAATTTACGGCTCACAAGCTCCAGCGGCTCTCCGCTTCGGTTCATGTAGCTGTAGGGACGCGCGAGCAGCCATCTGGTTCCTTCCGCTGGGCGCCACTGATGCAGGGAATAGCGTCGGGATTTCTCGATGCTGCCGACCTCTCCGAGCTCCCTGCCACGATCAATCAGGACCTGGAGAACGGCAAAGCCAAAGTTGTGCCGCGTATCCCGATATTTTCGCCCGGGATTGCCCAGACCGGCTATCAGTCCGTTGTATTCCATTCCTGTCGGCGTTAGACGGGTCGAATGCAGTGTGAGCAGTGCGAATTGGGCTCGTTAGACCGTTTACGGGAAAGGGAAAGCTGCATTTTTTCCAAAGGAGTGCTTGGACGGAAACTCACCCATATCCTCCTCGGTTGCAAGATTTTGAAATCCTCATGTAGTAATATACACTGCGGTTTCAAAATTTTGTCTCCTTGTATCCGGGCAAGTCTCCATCCAATCACGTTTTCCGGTCAGGCACGAGTGGGCTTTCGTAGGGAGCAGAAGAGCTTTAGCTCTCCGGCTCCTCGGACCCTTCCGATTCTCCGGACTCAACAGGTTCCTCTTCCTCCTCGGACTCGGGCTGCTGGGGTCTGGAAACGCCGACGACCAGGAGATCCTCCTCGGTTTCACGGGCTACGCCCTTCGGCATGCTCACCTGGCTGAAATAAAGCGCGTCACCGATATCCAGCTCGCTGATGTCGATCTCGAACTTTTCCGGAATGTTTCCGGGAAGACAGCTTACTGGAACACTATCGCGATAGGCGTTGACCACGCCCCCGTTATCCACGCCCACGGGCTCGCCGACGAATTCCACCGGGATGTCCATCTTCACTTCCCGTTTCATGTCCACGCCCACAAAATCCACGTGCTGGATCAACCCCTTCACCGGATGGAACTGAATATCCCAGATAAGTGCCGGCTTTGAGCTTTCCGTACCGTCCTCGTTCTGAATCTGCAGATAGATCACCTGATTATGGGCCCGCTCCTGCGCCGCCTGGATTGCACCGTAGCCCAGGTTGAGGGGGATGTTCGTCCCTTCCCGATCATAGTATATCCCCGGGACCACTCCCTCTTTCCGCTGCTTTTTGGCCTGCATCTTGCCGCGGCTGCTGCGCGTCTTCGCCTGCAGTGACACATTCTCCGTCATGCCTATCTCCTTAAAGCTTCTCTTTATCGTGCCATATTTGGGCTGGATTCCCTTTCCCTGCCAGTTCAGAGGAAAGGGACTTTTGCCCGGACCGAGTCCCACCGGCGCCCGGAAGCAGTTCAGGCAGCCGCTTCGTGGGATTGTTTCCAAGGGGGTAACTATTCACCACCTTGCGAACCCGTTACGTTCACGGAGCATTTACGCTGAGTCCAAAGTTGTGCTGAATTGTTACCCCAAGGTGGCCTTCAGGAAAAAAGGACACTGACCGAGGCCTCCTGGTGGATATTGGAAATGGCCTGTCCCAGGAGCCCCGCAACGGAGACGACCTGGATCTTGTCGTTTTGCCTGGCTTCGGGGCTCAAGGGAATCGTGTCCGTTACAATGACCCGATTCAACTCGGAGTTCTCGATGCGCTCCATGGCAGGCCCGGAGAGCACGGGGTGGCTGGCGCAGGCCATGACGGACTTGGCTCCCTTGTCCTGCAGGACCTTGCTCGCGGTGACCAATGTCCCGGCAGTATCGATCATATCGTCAACAATAATGGCGCATTTATCCTGGACATCGCCTATGACGTTCATCGCCTCGGCCTTGTTGGGGGCGTCCCGTCGCTTGTCCACAATTGCCAGCCCGGCGCCCAGGCGCTTGGCATAGGCCCTGGCTCGCTCTGTCCCCCCCGCATCCGGGGAGATGATCACCAGATTGTCCTTGAATCCCTCCAAAAAGTCCAACAGGACTTTGGAGGCGTAGAGATTGTCCACCGGCAGATCGAAAAATCCCTGAATCTGGCCCGCGTGCAGATCCACGGTCAGCAGGCGGCTCGCCCCGGCGGTGGAGATGAAGTCCGCCACCATCTTGGCGCTTATGGGGACGCGGGGAACGACCTTGCGGTCCTGGCGGGCGTAGCCGTAATAGGGCACCACAGCGGTAATCCTGTTGGCGCTGGCCCGCTTCAGGGCGTCGATCATGAGGCACAGTTCCATAATGTTCGTATTGACCGGGCCGCAGGTGGACTGCACCACAAACAAGTCGCTGCCGCGCACATTATCCCCGATCTCCACCTTGATCTCGCCGTCGCTGAAGGACTCCACAACAGTGGGAGTCAGCGAGCAGCCCAGATTGTCGGCAATAGCCCGGGCCAGCGCCGGATTGGAGTTTCCGGTGATCAGCTTGAGATCATTGTAATTCGTCATACCCTGCTCTCTGCTTTCCGTGTCCTGACTTGTTCGCTTGGCCGGTCTTTCCCTCTTTGCAAAGCGGCGTCACGCTCCGTCGAGAGACTGTGTGACCGGCGCATGCGGAAGGGGCCTCCTGCCGGAAATTCCCCGCTTTTCCCCTCATTCTCCCGCCGTAATGGTAACCTTGCGTCTTCACGCTCGGAAAAAGGAAGACGTGCCGTAAAATTGAAGAGCGGGTGGAATGCGGGCCTTCCTGGCGCCTGCCTGGTAGGATAAAAAAATGGCTGGGGTGGGAGGATTTGAACCCCCGAATCACGGGACCAAAACCCGTTGCCTTACCACTTGGCTACACCCCAGTCCGAATTACTTGCGGCAAAGAAATGGGAAATGCTGTTCTGCTCAAGAAAACTCTGGCAACGCTTCAGGGCCTCCTTCGATCCGAAGAGCGCAGTCATTGAGCTGCCCGAACCGTTCAAGGCGACTGCCCTCGCCCCGATTCTGTACAGCGTATATTTTAAGGAGCGCAACTCGGGGTGGGATCGGAAGACAACCGGCTCGAAATCATTGCGCCACAGCTGTCCGCTGGAACAGAAAGAATCTTTAAACGCTTTGCTGCTCCTTGTCAAGGATTTCCCAGGCCCTTCCCGGCTTCCGGCCCATCTGTCGAATTCCCTGTAGGCCCAGGCAGTGGACACGACAATATCCGGACAGACAATCACCAGGCCGTCCAACCGCGGGTCGGCCCCAGCGACAGTCACCTCCTCCCCCGCTCCGGTAACCCAGGCGGTTTGGCCCAATAGAAAAAAGGGGACATCGGAGCCGATTGATGCCGCTACGCTCAGCAGGGTCGGGGAATCTAGACGAGAGCCCCCCGGAAGGCGATCATTCAAATAGAGGAGCAGAGCCGCGGCATCGGCACTCGCCCCACCCAGGCCGGACCCGGGAGGCACGCCCTTTTCCAGGTGGACCTCGAGCCCTGGACGCTCTCCCGAAGCTGCGGCAAAGGCCTCGTACGCCGCGTAGAGGATGTTCTCCCCTCCCTCCAGCTCCGGCATGGAGCAGGAAAGGGCAAGCCCCCCGCTCCCGGGCAGGGGGCTCAGATGCAGCGTGTCACTGGGACTGGCCACCGGGGCGAAGAGGCTTCGGAGCTCATGCAAGCCGTCGCCTCGCACCCCCAGGATCTCCAGACAGATGTTGATCTTGGCCCCTGTCCGGATCACAAACGATTCCCGCGTCACTCCTTGAGCCTGAGGGCGCGAAAGAGGTTCTGCCCCTTCCGGTTGACCAGGAGAAGGACCACGCCCTTGTCCCGGGCCTGTTCAATGACCGCCTCGAGCCCTTCCGACTTCTCCACCAGACGGCCGTTGGCCTGCAGGATCACATCCCCGGGGCGAAGGCCCGCCTCGTGGGCGGGAGAGCCCTGCTGGATCCCGGTGATCACCAGGCCCTTGGCCGAGCGCAAGCCCAGGGACCTCGCCTCTTCCTGCGTCACAGGCCTGAGGCGCATGCCCTGCACACCGGCCTCGGAGGGCTCCTGCTCCCCTTCCCGCTCGGCGAGCTGCCTGTCCCGTCTGCCCACCTCGAGGCTCACCTCCTTCTTCTCGCCCTCGCGCCAGAGTACGATCCGGGCAGTCTCCTGCGGGGCCATCCGCCCGATGACACGGGTCAGATCCCGGGCGCTCTCAATAGCCTGGCCGTTGACCTCCAGGATGACGTCTCCCGCTTGTATCCCGGCCCTGTCCGCGGGATCGCCCTCCTGCACCGACGCCACCAGGGCGCCCCGCGGCTCCGGGAGACCCAGGGCCTTGGCCGTGTCCTCATCCACATCCTGGATGGTGACCCCAAGCCAGCCCCGCTTGACTGTATGATACTGCTTGAGCTGAGAAATGATGTCCTTGGCCATAT
>JAIPDU010000105.1 GCA_021737525.1 Desulfohalobiaceae bacterium
CACCATTTGCAACGGACGAATCCTTATGCGGGACAGACAAGTGCCCGGAGAAGGGGAAATCCTTGCCCGGGCCAGGGAGACCGCGGAGAAGCTGGTCCGGGAGCGCGCCAACTAGCGCTTTGCTCATCCCTGCCCTATACCCGTCGTTTCCGGGCCGACCCGGGCACAACCAAGCATGAAAAGGTGCAGAGCGAAGGCAGGCGGGGCGCTTGAGCGCCGGTTTCATCCCGGGTTTCACCTGACGGGGCCAGCAGCACCTGAAGGAATACCAGGACAACCAGGCCTGTTCGAGGCAGGATTCTCGTTTGAGCTTGGGGTGGTTCATTACACCACAATGCTTGCTTATTGCGGTAGGAACAAAGTGATGGTGCTATATGAAACCCAGCTCAAGCGGCCCCGTCTGCCTTCGCTGTTTTGTTGTATTTCAAAAAGTTAGACACATTTTCCCACCAAAAAAAGCCCCGGTGCGCATCCGGGGCTTTTTTTGCGGGCGTGAAGGTGCGTCAGGCCTAGTTGGACACGCTATCCGAGCATTCCGAGCACTGTGACGTGCGGCTCACGTAGTTGGAAATCGAGTCGCGGCACTTCTTGGCGATCTTCTCGTAGTGGTGTCCGTAGATGGCCAGCTCGATAGCCGTGGGCAGGGCCCGGACCTTGGTGAACGCTGTCTTGATGATCAGCTTCCAGTAGAGCAGGCAGGAGCGGGAGAATATCCCGATCCGGATCATGCTCTTGAACAGGGCCTTTATCTCGTCCTTGCTGATCCTGCTCCTGGCAGTGGGCTGAAAGTTCTTCACGAAGGTATAGATCCGGTCATAGTATTCCCTGGGGGAATAGATCGTGGACACGACGCGCTTGTATCCCAGGAGCAGCCGTTCAATGCCCATCTTGGGCATGAAGTTGATGCTTCCGTCCGTATTGTCCCCGCTTGTGGAATTCAACAGCCTGCCTTCCGATTTGAGCCGATTCCAGAGCCTGGTGCGCGGGATAGCGCCCAGAATGCCCACCATGGCCGTAACCACGCCGATCCTCTGAATAAAGCTGATCTGGGCATCGAAGATATTCTCCGTGTCGTGGTCAAAGCCCAGGATGAAGCCGGCCATGACCTGCATGCCGTGCTGATGAATGATCTGTACGGATTCCTCCATGTCCCTGTTGGCGTTGATCGTCTTGCCGCACTCCTTGAGGCTCTCCAGATTGGGAGTCTCCAACCCCAGAAAGACCTTGTTGAAGTTGGCCTGGGACATCTTCCGCATCAGCTCTTCATCGTCCGCCATGTTCACGCTGGCCTCGGTGAGCAGGGTAAAGGGATAGTCCCGCTGTCGCTGCCACTCAGCCAGCTCGGGGAGCACCTTTTTGACCTTTTGCTTGTTCCCGATAAAGTTGTCGTCCACGATGAAGACGCTCCCCCGCCATCCCATATCGTACAGGGCCTGGAACTCGCTCACCATCTGCTGCGCCGACTTGGTCCTGGGTTTCTGCCCGTTCATGATGATTATGTCGCAGAACTCGCAGTTATGAGGGCATCCCCGGGAATACTGCACCGGCATGGTGGCGTAGTCGTCCACATTGATCAGGGACCACATGGGGATGGGGGTATTGGTGATCTCGGGCCTCTCCTCGGAGTCGTACACGCGCTTCGGCTCGCCCGCCTCGAGGTCCCGCAGGAACGGGGGCAGGGTCGCCTCGGCCTCGTTGAGCACGAAGTGATCCACCTCCGGGAACTGATCCATCTGGGCGGTAAAGGCCGGGCCTCCGGCCACCACGGTCTTGCCCCGCTCCTTGCACTGGCGAATCAGCTCTTGGGCGCTCTCCTTCTGCACAAGCATGCCGCTAATGAAGACCATATCCGCCCATTGCAGATCCTTTTCCTTGAGCTTCTTCTGCACATTGAGATCCACCAGGCGCTTGTTCCAGTCCTCCGGAAGCATGGAGGCAATGGTGAGCAGTCCCAAGGGAGGGAATGCCGCCTTTTTGGATATGAACTTCAAGGCGTGCTTAAAGCTCCAGAATGTGTCCGGATAGGCCGGATAGAGCATGAGGATATTCATATATCGTCCTCCCCTCGCTTAAACTGTTTGTCCGCTCCGGCCAAAATGCGACATCCCGGATCCGCATATCCAGCGAAAACGAGCCGTGTGGCCCTGCGAATCTCTGCGATTATTGTATAGTGTTTCATTGTAACCGATTTCCCGGAAAAAGGACAAGTTATTCTCCGTATGTAACTGTTCACCACCTTGCGGACCCGTGAGCCTACCCGGGGTATTTTGCATCATGCAGCTTCGACTCTGGATTTTCTAACGCTCGCCACGTGGGGGCATCCCTGCCCCCACCCGACTCTCGTTGGTTGCGGTTTTCCGGGACTGGACACCATTTCCTCAGTAACGCATTTTTGCACCTTAAAGCTCGTTCACGGTCGGGTTTCCCCCACGTGGCGAGCGAAGAAAATCAGGCAGAGTCTCCACTGAAATGATTCAAAATACCCCGGGTAGGCTTATCCCGATCAGGGTATTGGTTAATAGTTACCTCCATATCCGGTATTCCTCCCGGGGCCGAAAGGCGAGCCCGATCCGCCTCGCTGAGCGAAGGCCGGCTACCCGTCGTAGTAGGCCCGCAGGACCTGGCTCCGCGAGGGGTGCTTCAGCTTGCGCAGGGCCTTGGCCTCGATCTGCCGGATGCGCTCCCGGGTCACGTTGAACAGCTTGCCCACTTCCTCCAGGGTGTGGTCCGACTTTTCACCGATTCCGAAACGCTTGCGCAGAACCTGCTCCTCGCGGGGGGTCAGCTCGGAGAGGATATTCTGGATCTGGTCCCCGAGCTTGGTGTGCACCACCTCGTCCGCCGGAGCGGGAGCCCTCTTGTCCTCGATGAAATCGCCCAGATTGGAGTCCTCCTCGTCGCCGATGGGCGTCTCAAGGGAGATGGGCTCCTTGGCGATGCGCAGGACCTTCTTCACCTTCTCCAGGGGATAGTCCATCCTCTCGGCGATCTCCTCCGGCAGGGGATCCCGGCCCAGCTCCTGGACCAGGTAGCGGGAAGTGCGGACCAGCTTGTTGATGGTCTCGATCATGTGCACCGGGATGCGGATGGTCCGGGCCTGATCCGCGATGGCCCGGGTGATGGCCTGACGGATCCACCAGGTGGCGTAGGTGGAGAACTTGTACCCCCGCTGATACTCGAACTTGTCCACCGCCTTCATCAGGCCGATATTGCCCTCCTGGATCAGGTCCAGGAATTGCAGGCCGCGGTTGGTATATTTCTTGGCGATGCTCACCACGAGGCGCAGGTTGGCCCGGATGAGCTCCTGCTTGGCCCGCAGGGCGCGGCGGTTGCCGTTGCGCATGCGCCAGAGGATCTCCTGCAGCTCGCTCACGTCGTGGCAGCACTTCTCCTCCAGCCGCTGCAGGATCTCCTGCTTGCCGGTGAGCATCTCCTTGAAGGAGAAGACCTCCTCCACGGTCATATTCAGCTCGTCCGCCATCTGCACGGGATTGATCTCCCGCCGGTCCAGCTTGCCGAAGAGCTCCTCGATCTCCGCCTGGTTCTTGCCCACGGAGAGGATGTACGCGGAATAGTCCCGCTTGCAGTTGTTCATCTGCCGCACGTAGTCGCTGATGTTCTCGATGACCTCGTCGATGAGCTTCTTTTCCGGCTTGATCGCGCGCAGCCGCTCCACGATCTCTTCCTTGAAATCGAGGATCTTGTCCTGGACTCCCCGCACGCGCTTCTTAAGGGTGGCGGTCTCGTTGAACTTATAGTAGAGGTGCTTCTTCTTGCGGTAGATCTCCTTGATCTCGTCCGCAAGGTTGATCACCCGCTCCCGCTGGTTCATCTCCTCTTCGGATGGGTCGTCCTCCTCGATGGTCTTGACCACGTCCTTGAGCTTGATGTTGTCCTTCTTCAGCTCTTCGCCCACGTTGATCAGGTACTCGATGGCCACCGGCACCTCGACCATGGCGTAAAGGACCTCCAGTTCCCCGGCCTCGATCTTCTTGGCGATCTGGACCTCACCCTCGCGGTCCAGCAGGGGGACCAGTCCCATCTCGTGCAGGTACATCCGCACCGGATCCGAGCTCCGGGACAGCTCCTGCTCCTCGCTCTCCTCGGAATCGCTCCCGGATTCCTCCTCGCTCACGGCGCCGGAGATGTCCTTGGGCACCACGTCGATCTGCTGATTGCTCTGGCTGTCGACGATGGCGATCTCCAGCTGCTGGAAAATGGTGATGATCTCCTCGATCTGGTCGGGCTCATTCACATCGGCGGGCAGAGCCTGATTGAGCTCGTCGAAGGTCAAGTACCCCTTCTGCTTGCCCTTGGCAATCAGGGTCTTGATCTGCTGAATATCCTTGACGTTACTCATTCACCCCCCTTTGTCGACTGACTGATTTGTTGCAGGAGACGATACACTTCCTGCCAATCCCCCTGGCTCTGAGCTTCGCTCAAGGCCTGTTGCAGCTCGCTGTATCGCTTCCTGTGTTTGATTTCCTCCACCCTGGCCCGGATGTCCTCCCAGAGCATCCGCGGCTCCTGCCCCGTATCGGGCGCGAAACGGCACTGGAGGTAGAATTGCTTCTCACCCTCGTCCAGATGGGGCTGGACCGCCTCCACACCGTGTTGCAGGATCTTGGACCAGAACCGCCTCCCCCTGTCCGTTCGAAGCGCCTCCTCCAGACCGATCCGCTGCAAATGATCCATGTATTCCGGATGGCACAGGGCGAAGCGCAAAAAATCCTTGTCCAGTCTTCCCCGGGACGGGGTATCCGGGCTCTGTGACCTCCCTCGCCGCTGGAACCTGGAAGGCGAGGGCTTGGATGGCGAAGCCTTGTCCGAAACCGCCTCGCGCAGCTCGGTTTCCGATATGTTGAGGCCCGCGGCGATCCTGGGCAGAAAATAGGCCTGCCAGGAACGCTGGCCCAGGTTGCTCAAAAAGGATACGGCCCAGTTCATGATCTCCCGGGGGACATGGGAATATCTAATCATGTTCAGGCAAAAGGCAAGCCCCTCCCTGGCCTCTCCCAACACTTGACGGAAGCTCTCCGCGCCCTGGCTGTGGAGCAGGCCGTCCACATCCTCGCCCTGGGGCAGGGTCACCACGTACACGGAGAGGCCCTGCTGCAGAATCAATTCCGCGCTGCGCAGGGCGGCTTGGCGTCCGGCCCGGTCCCCGTCGAAGACCAGGGTCACCTCCTTGCACAGCCCGGCCAGGCGCTTGATCTGCGAGGGCCCCAGAGCGGTGCCCAGAACACCGCAGGCGTTTTGAAAGCCGAACTGCACCAGGGAGAGCACGTCGGAGTAGCCCTCGGTGAGCAGGACCTGCTTGCTCTGGGTCACGCTTTTGCGGGCCTGGTACAGGCCGTAGAGATGCTCCCCCTTCTTGAAGATGGGGGTCTCGCTGCTGTTCAGGTATTTGGGCTCGCCGTCGCCGATGGCCCGTCCGCCGAAGGCGATCACCCGTCCTCCCAGATCGTGAATGGGAAAAATGATCCGATTCCGGAATCGATCATAGATCCTGCCCCCCTTGCTCTGGGAGAGGAGCCCGGCTGTCACTCCCTGTTCCGGGGAATAACCGCTCTGGGTGAGCCTTTTCTTGAGCCCGTCCCAGGCATTGGGGCTAAAGCCCAGCTCGAACTGCCGGATCATCTCCCCGGAGAGCCCCCGGCTCTTGTGCAGGTATTCCCTGGCCCGCGCCCCGCGCGGGCCGGCGAGCTCGTTGCGGTAAAAGGCCAGGGCCACGGCGTGCAGATCATAACAAAGGCGCCGCTCCTCTCGCTCCGCGGAGGCGTCGCCCGATCCCGCCTTTCTCCGCAACTGGACCCCCGCCTCCTCGGCCAGATCGCGCAGGGCTTCGGAAAACTCCAGCCCGTTGATCCGGCTGTAGAAATCGATCACGTCCCCCGAGGCCTGACAGCCGAAGCAGTAGTACGCCCCCATGGCGGAGCTCACGGAAAAGGAGGGCTTGGTTTCCTCGTGGAACGGACACACGCCGGACCAGCGCTCCCCCGCCGGACGCAGGCTCACATAGCGCTGCACCACCTGGACGATGTCCAGCCGGGCCTTGATCGCCTCGATGTCGCTTCGATCACCGGACATGG
>JAIPDU010000106.1 GCA_021737525.1 Desulfohalobiaceae bacterium
CTTCTCTCTTCCGAGGGGCCAGCCCCGCTGCCTTGATCAAGGGCATCTCGCAATGAGCACAAGCTGACTGGCGCATTTTTCATTGTGTTGGCTTACAGTTCAGCAATGTGGTGAACAGCGACATTGATACAATGGAATATCCAAAGAAAACAGCTAGCTGTTTTCTTCCTCCTTGCTCAAGCAATATATACCCTCCCCCTGCATGCCTGGTTTAAAACACTTATTGTCGGATATGCATTCCGCTGGACGATCATCCCCTTCCTGCCAGCGCTTGACAAGGCCGGGCTCTCGAATCAGGGGACGGCTCATGGAAACATAGTCAGCGATCCCCCGCCGTACTATGTCCCCGGCCGTTGCACAGGAACGTATTCCTCCCACCAGTATCAGGGGCAGGTTCACCTCCTGCTTGAATCGTGCTGCATGCTCGGCGAAGTAGGCCTCCTTCTCCCTGGAATTGATTCCCGGACGGCTGGGAGACCACTTGCCTCCGGTCAAAAGGCCTCCACTCAGCTCGACAGCATCCAAGCCCGCGTCTGCCAAAATCTTGGCCACATATACCGACTCATCCAGGTTCAGGCCCTCCCCGTCAAAATCCCGGGAATTGATCTTGATCAGCACAGGGTAGTCATCCCCTACTTCACGGCGGATAGCCCGCAAGATTTCCAGATGCAACCTTGCTCGATTCGCAATATCCCCGCCGTATTCATCATCGCGCTTGTTGAATGCGGGGGACAGGAATTGGCTCAACAAATAGCCGTGGGCCGAGTGGATTTGTATGGCATCGAATCCCGCCTCCTTTGCCCTGCCCGCCGCCCTGGCGAAGGCCCGGACCAGCTCATCCAGATCATCCTTGCTGAACTCCTCGCGCGGGGAATCCGATAGCCCGTCAAAGTTCGAGGCCACCATGGGAGGTCCACCCGCGAGCTCCTCGCTGGTGAAATGTCCCGCATGCGCCAATTGGGCCGCGATTTTCCCCCCGGCGGAATGCACAGAGGAGGTGAGCTCCTTCAGGCCATCAAGGAGCTCATCCTTGTATATACCCAGTTGCCAGGGGCTAGCCTTGCCGCGGGCATGAACATAGGCGTGGCCGGCTATGATCAAGCCCACCTCGCCCTTTGCCAGGTCCACCAGTGTTTGGATCAATTGGGGAGTGACGGCGCCGTCATCCTTCGCCATTCCCTCCCACGTTGCGGAACGGACAAAACGATTCTTCAACTCCAGGTTGTTGATTCTGCTTGATTCAAACACGTCCTGCATGATTTGCCCCTCTTCGTTTCATTTGCTTATGGACAGCTCTTTCACACCTCGTTTTCACGGCTGAGACGGAATCAACCATCCATCCATTCGCCGTCCTGCCGATGCTGACAAGTCCCATGCCCCTTCTCCACAAATGGAGTATCGAAAAAAAGAGAAGGACAGGAGCGACAGGGTGAACTGGATTGACGTAGGATCCGCCGGAAAAGAACTGCAGCCCGTTTCACCGCAATTTCTCGTTTATCCGGCAAGTCCTGTCAACTCCCTTCTCTTCCGATTCACCCCTCATCTGAAGCCGCTTCGTCCACGGCGAAATGGCGGAAAAGGCAACTACCGGGGATTTCTCGGTAGTTGGTCAGGAGGGCTAAAAGTGAGTGCGCCACCGGGCCCGGCATTACAATCTGGACGCTATTCAGGCCGGGGCTGATGCCTGTCGCGGCTTCCTCGCCTGTTGCCATCAGGGATCCGGTTTGAGATACTCAGTAAAGAATACCCTTCGTATCCTTCATCCGGAACACCTTTTATGAGGAGGCTGTGTATGCAGATCCCAATGGAAATCAGCTACAAGCACGTATCCAAATCCGACTGGATCGATGACTTCATTAACAAGCAGGCGGAGAAGCTGGAGCGCTACACCAAGGACATTATCTCCTGCCGCGTGGCCGTGGAAATGGACCATAAGAGTCGTACCCGCGGCAACCCCTTCTACGTCCGGGTTGAGGTGAGTCTGCCCGGCAAGAAAAGGCTGGTCACCTCCAGCGAGCCGCTCAAGGCTGGCGAGGACACCCAGCAGGAGCTGCGCAACGTCATCCGGGACGCCTTTCGCTCCATGGAGAAGCGGTTGAAAAAGACCCAGGCGGAGCGTAAGCACCAGGTCAAGGCCCGCCAGGAACAGCCTCACGCCCTTGTGGTCCGCCTCTTTCCCGAAATGGGATACGGGTTTCTCAAGCAGCCCGATACCGAAGAGGAGATCTACTTCCACCGGAACAGTGTACCCCATGGCGACTTCGAGAGGATGGCTGTGGGAACCGAGGTCCGGTACGAGCCCGAAATGGGCGAGGAGGGATTGCAGGCCAGCTCAGTGCACATCGTGTCCAAGCCGGGAAAGCGGGAGCGTCCCGAAGAGCCCTCTCAGGAGGACGTTCCCTCGGGCTGGAGCTGAGCGGGCCGTTCTCCGCTCAGGCCGTGCTCCCACAATCTCCAGATCGGGGAACTCGTGCTCCAGCTCCAGTCGAAGCTTTCGTCCCTGGTGCCGGTAGGAGAAGACATACTGTTTTCATCTTGCCCCCCAAGGTCCACTTCTCCCCGGCCACATGATGGCGTGTGGCGTTTTGGAGGAGATCCTTGGATGATGGGGACTGATCTGATAGAGCTCTCAGGAGATCAAGGGGCGCTTCCCTCGGAGCGATAGTTCGTGACAAGGAGGAAGGGGGCGATTCCCGAAGGGAGCACAGGGTGACAGGCTCTTTCTGCTCTCTTTAATAACGATTGATAACTCCAACCCGGCTCTACTGCGTTATGAACGACTTCCCTGAAGCCGATGCCAGCTCCCCTGTTCTCCTGGAGCGGGGCCCTGCCGTGTGGCGGGTCACCCTGAACCGGCCAGGTGTTATCAACAGCCTGAACCCGGAAATGGTGCAGAGGCTGATCCGCATCCTGGAGAGTGCGCGCACAGATCCCGATTGCGGGTTCCTGCTCCTGGACGGAGCCGGTGACCGCGGATTCTGCGCCGGCGGCGACATCAGGTACATGGCGGACAGGGTCCGGCAGGAGCAAAAAGGGGATGCGTTGTACTTTCTGTCCCGGGAGTACCGGCTGGACGCCCTTGTGCACGACTTCCCCAAGCCGGTGGTCGTGCTCGCCACGGGCGTGACCATGGGCGGCGGTCTCGGCCTGGCCGCGGGGGCGGACTTCGTGGCGGCCACCGAGTCGACCCGCATGGCCATGCCCGAGTCCAGGATCGGCTTCTTCCCCGATGTGGGGGCCACAGGCTGGCTGCACCGCAAGTGTCCCCCGGGCTATCCGGAATTCCTGGGCCTGACCGGATACGAGCTAAGGGGCCGGGAGTGCGTCCGCGTCGGCCTGGCGACGCATTGCCTGCCCGCCTCCCGCCTCGGCGAGCTGATTTCCGACCTGGGATCCATGGAAACCGGGAGGACCGATCCCGCAGGGGAGGCCCTGAAGGAGCGCATCCGCAGCCGGGTCGGGGCCCTGGCCCTGGATCCAGGCGAGGACCGGGACATGGACGCCTGGGTCCGGGATTATTTCGCCGACCTGGAGCGCCTGGGCGACCTTTCGGGCTCCCTGCGTCAGTGCAGCACCGCAACGGAACTGTGCAACCATGTGTTCCGCGAGCTCGAAGAGCGATCGCCCACCGCGCTCGTGCTCACCCTGATGCTGCTACGCCGCAACAAGGGCCGGGATCTGCAGGAGGTGTTCCACACGGATTTGCGCGCAGCGGAGCTCATGCTTTCCCACCCGGACTTTCTGGAAGGCGTCCGGGCCCGGATCATGGACAAGGATCAGCAGCCCCGCTGGCGGCCGTCGAGCATCGAAGATGCCGGCCTGGCGGGCCTTGGAGACAGCTTCATGCTTGATAGATGGTGGGACTGATATGACGGAACAAGGAGTATGCTTGGCATGCAATACAGGGAACTCGGCAGGACCGGAGAAAAGGTATCCGTTCTCGGCTTTGGCTGTATGCGCCTGCCAGTCGTGAACGGCCAGGAGGACCGGATCGACGGGGATCTGGCGTCTGAGCTGCTGGACGAGGCCATCGGCGAGGGAGTGAACTACGTGGATACGGCCTATCCCTATCACAAGGGCATGAGCGAGACGTTTCTGGGAGACTATTTGCGGGGCGGCAGGAGAGGGCAGGTCTATCTGGCCACTAAGCTGCCCTCCTGGGAAGTGTCCGAACCAGGGGACATGGACGCGCTCCTTCAGGAGCAGCTGAAGAGATTGCAAACGGACTTCATCGATTTTTATCTGCTTCACAACATCAAGCGGGAGTGGTGGCAGAGGCTCTACGAATTCGGGGTTCTCGACTTTCTGGATCGGGCCGTCAGGCAGGGCAGGATCCGGTATGCGGGATTTTCCTTCCACGACGAACCGGATCATTTTCGCAGTGTCGTGGACAGCTACGACTGGGATTTCTGCCAGATCCAGTACAACTATATGGACGAGGAGGTCCAGGCCGGGACCGCAGGCCTGGAGTACGCCGCCTCCAAGGGCATGGGGGTGGTGGTCATGGAGCCGCTGCGAGGGGGCACCCTGGCCAACAAAATGCCCCGGGATATCCAGAGGATCTGGGAGGAGACGGAAACTCGGCGCAGCCCCGCGGAATGGGGACTCCGCTGGGTGTGGAACCGTCCCGAGGTCTCGGTGGCTCTGAGCGGCATGAATTCCCGGGAACAGGTCAGGGAGAATTGCCGTATCGCGCACGAAGCAAAGGCCCACACCCTGACCGGGCAGGAGCTGGAAGTGATCTCCAGAGTCAGGGAAGCCTTCAGCCACAGGCTGCAGGTGCCGTGCACCGGCTGCGGCTACTGCACCCCCTGTCCGAGCGGGGTGAATATCCCCAGGATCTTCGGCCTGTACAATGACCGTTTCATGTTCGGGGAGAAACGGTATCCCCATCTCATGTACGCCATGTCCACGAACCGGTCGGAGCAGGCGGACAATTGCCAGGAGTGCGGGGAATGCGAGGAGGCCTGCCCCCAGGGCATAGAGATTGTCCGTGAGCTCAAGAAGGCCCACGAGGTGCTTGTCGAGCCTCTCGAGTAGGAGGTCGCCCCGATTGGCGGCATGGAATAGTTATCTGGGTAAATGCGCAGAATGAACAATTCCTGGGAGCAGTTTCCGCTTGGGAAAATATCAGCCGACTATCCGGGTATCGAACACGAAGTTTTCTGTCGAGACGTCCTTGATGTGCAGGTCCGGGTGGCGGGGTTGATGATGAAGGTCACGTCTTGCGGGACGATGCTGCTGGGGACAAGCAGGAGCGGTGTTTCACCTTTCCTGATTGGAGGAATGCTTCCTGGTTGCAACTACGAAAAAAAAGGCGGGTCAACCTCTCTTATTCCAGATTGCGATCAAGTTGATCTTAATATCCAGTTCCACCCGGTCATTGATCTTAGGCTTTGTGGAGAAAGCTCCAAGCGTTTTAGGCCTCGAACAGCCTGAGCCATAGCTGCCCCCAACGAGTTGAATACACGATTCGCGAATTCTTTCTCCCGAAGCTCTTCCCAGAGGCGCTCCACGGGATTGAGTTCTGGTGAATAGGGCGGAAGCCTTATAAGCGCCATATTCGGAGGAACATGAAGTTGCTTGGCCCGATGAGAAGGAGCTCCGTCGATAACCATAACAATGTATTCATCTGGATGTTGTCGTGACACGTGGCGCAGAAAGCTTTGCATGGTTATCCTGTCCATCTTTGGAGCCACCATCCAGTCCAAGGCTCCATCTTCAGGGCTCACTGCTGCGTACGCATAGGAGTATTCACGTACCAATGCCACCTTTACCAACGGCCGAAGAGGCGCGGGAGCCCAACAACGTCGAGGGTCGTTCATACGCCCGAACCGCGCTTCATCCTGAAACATTAACCGGACGGGGAGCCCTTCTGTGTTTCCTTCGACTGCTTTCGCCAATGTTTCTGGGAGTTTTTTTTAAACTCCTCTTGAGCCTGTTGCGTATTCACGCTTGGGGTGACAGGTATCCGGAGCCACCTTTCTCCATCCATGTCGAGCCAGCATACGATAAACGGTCGATGCAGCAACCTGTCTCCCCAGTCGCTCTTCAAGGGCGGCATGAATTGGCGGCACAACCAGGACTCCG
>JAIPDU010000107.1 GCA_021737525.1 Desulfohalobiaceae bacterium
AGCCCCTGGCCCAAAGCGACAATGGTCGGATTCCCGCTTTGGGCCAGGGGGCGAGGGCAGAGGCCCTCGCCTCGCTGGAAGGATGTCCTTTTCAGAGCGACTCCGGGTTCGTTGCTTCAGCGGATAGCTCCGACCCAGCTCACGATTTACTCGTTTTCCAGGCGGGCCATGGCCCGGTCCAGATGACCCAGCCAGACACCGGCGACGTTGTCGTATTCCGCCATGCCCTTCATTACGGTCTTCACCGCGAAGCCCTCGGCCTCCAGAACGGACTTCAGGGAATCCTCGCCGCTGCCGGCCATGTCCTTGCGGGCGTGGTCCCCGGCCACGGACATGAAGGGCAAGAGATAAACCGTGTCCACATCCTTTTGCTGCAGCTCGGCCATAACGGGTTCCAGCCTGGGCGCGGCCTTGTGCACAGTGGTTACGTAGGCCAGGGGATCCGCCTGCTGAAAGATATAGGCCATGGCCGGATAGAAGGCGTTGCCGGGGTGATGGCTCCCGTGGCCCAGAAAGAGCACCGCCTCGTCATTGTCCCTTTCCGGGGGAATGTTTTCCAGCATGGCCTCCTTGACCCGCTCTAGGCTTTCGGGGTGGGACAATAGGGGACTGCCAAGGGTGATCTTCTTGAATCCTCCGTTCATGTCGCGAAATCCCTGCACCATGGACTGCAGATCGTGGAACTCGGAGCCGGGGATGATGTGCAGGGACTGCACCGCCACATGGGTGAAGCCCTGGTCCTGCATCATTGCCAGGGCCTGGGCCGGGGACTTGAGGTGTTCGTCCTCCTGGGCCAGCTTTTGCCGAATCATCCTGGAAGTGTAGGCCCAGTGGACAGGAGTGTCCGGATAGGCCTTGTTCACGATCTTGTCGATGTTGTCGAAGGCGGCCCTGGCATCGGGGTTGCTCGTCCCGAAGGTGACCAGCAGGATACCCTGTTTGTGATGTTCTTTGTCCCCGTGTCCATGTCCGTTTCCGCTTTGGCCCCAGGCTGGAGCGGACAGCATAAGGAATGCGGCGATCAGGGCGAGGATCAGTCTCGGTTTGATCGGCTTCATGACGAACCTCCTTTCTGTTTGCCTTGTGGGCTGGACCCATGCATCACTGCCCATTCCGGGTAGCAAAAAAAATCCCCGGGTCGAATAAGCTCGACCCGGGGATATCCCGTTTTTATCCACCGTGGGCGCATCAGGGCGTGCTCCGGCCACGGAAGCGGCACCCCGAACAGTCACTCAGGCAGGTCTTCTGACTCTCGGATCAATCTACTGACCGCGCCTTCCCCTCCATGTTTGAAGAGTGGCATGAGGCGGCGTTCGTCCCCGATTACAGCGGCGGGCCCGTCCCGGATTCGCACCGGGTTCCCTTTTCAGCGCCTCCCGCTCCCGAATCTGGAGCGGGACCTGGCGCACCTGAGTGATTGTCAAAGACGTAGACGATAGCATCAGCTATTGAGCTTAAATAGCCTAGTTGAGAGCTCCGTCTGAGTCAAGCGAGCAGAGAAAGCACGCCAAAGAGCGGTATGAGCAGGTGTATCAATGGCTATCTCATTTCTGGGACTGTGTAGCCTTTCAAAAGAATACGTCCCGGAAATACAGATTCCAGGATGAATGTTTGGTGTTGCGATTTGAATGGATACGTGGACATGCTCCCAGCTCCCTTCCATGTTGTTGAGAAGGCGATGCATGGGAAGCATGTCCACTTGGATTGGAATATCTTTTCAGTTTGTTGCGTGTTTCATTTTCCACCTTGGCCGAGCGAGTTGCCCTACGCGATCTCCTCCGAAAATCGCGCCTATTCCTTTTGAGGTATAGAGGAGATTTCGATGACAACCCTTCGGTTTTCCCGGCGTCCGGCCGCGGTGTCGTTATCGGCAACAGGCCTGGATTCGCCGTAGCCTTTTGTGTCGAGACGTTGGGGGTCAACATCGTAATTTTGCGTCAGGTAATCCTTGACGCTTTCAGCTCGTTGCTTGGAAAGCCTCATGTTGTATTCTTCCGGACCAATGTTGTCGGTATGGCCTTCAATCAGTATTGATGCTTCCGGATTTTCCCTGAGAATTCGCGCAACCCGATCCAGATCCTCGGAGTGTCCGGGCCTGATTTCGGCCTTGTTTGTAGCGAAAAGAACATTGAGTTCCATGCGGCCCTTTACTGGGCAGCCCTTACTATTCACCTGGAGCGTTTCAGCGGTGTTGGGACATCTGTCCTTATAATCCGGAACACCGTCATTGTCGCTGTCCACAGCACACCCGGCCGCGTTGACCTGGACACCGGAAGGTGTCCCCGGGCAATTGTCCTTGGAGTTGATCACACCGTCGCCGTCATCATCCTTTTCTACGGTTTCCGTGTCATAGAACACCTCGTGAACAAACCATTTGAGAGCGGTCTCGCTTTGAGCCTCCTGTCCAGTGATCTTCTCGGAGCAATCCTTCAGGGAAACAATGCGATCCAGGGTTTCTTTCTGGGAATCACTTTCGGCGTAACTCAGTACATGGAAGCAGATGTCGTAGTTGGCATAGAGGTCCTGGGCCACCTGCACCGGAGAACCTCCGCGGTTTTCTTCACCGTCGGTCACAAGGATGACTGCTGTGGAGCCACTCATATCGGATAAATGACTCTCGATCCGTTGCATGCCTTCAGCCAAGGGTGTCGAGAGACCAAAAATCCGATCCGGCAGGGACAATCCCTCGATGGCCTCACCGAATGCTTGTGAATCGTACTGAGTTATACCTTGAACCTCCTCAAAATCGGGAACGATAGCAAACAGGCCGGACTGATAGCCCAAATCCGGAATTGCCCGGTTCATGGTCAGCATGGCCTTTTGGGCCAGCTTGGCCTTCTCCTGATCCGTGTCCTTGTAACTGAATTTCATGGATCCGGAGGCGTCAAAGAGCATGAGGAAATTGTCCACTTTGGGCACCTGCTTGTCTTGGGCCCAGGACACAGACCCCGACAAGAGCGCCAAGGCCATGGTCATTACTGCGATGACAGTTAGAGTCCGTGAAAACATAATGGTTCCCTCCCTTTTTGGGGTTCAACTGGAGTCAGATAGCTTTGAAGTAGCGGATAAGCCCAGGGAAAATGGCATATATAGTGTAGCACAAAACAAGCCAGATAGCGAAAGATAATTTGTTTTTAGACGGGGTTCCTTGCGGGGCACCTTTGAGCCTCCATTCATTCGGATCGTCTCTATTGTAGATGCTCCGGGAGGGTAACTATTCACCATCTATGTAAATCTACAGTTTCCTTTTAGTCGGCGCTGGCGACTTTGTCGCACATCCCAGTGAAACCAGCTACGCTGAGACTACGTCTGTTTCACGGGACAGGCGCGCGGCCTTCGGCCGCACGCGGTGAAGAGTTTTGAACCGCCCGCTCCCTGCGGTCGCTCGACGTGTGGGACATCCCCGCGGCGGACCGTTGCCGCGGGGAAAGGCACGCTCGGCCTCCGGCCGAGGGAAAACACTCTGCTTTGTCCCTCTGGGTCCCCTAAGTCGAGTGAGCGGGAGCGAATGGGTTCCTAGAAGCTGTAGCGCACCCCGGCGTAGGCGTTGGTGTTGTCCTGGAACTGGCCGAAGAAGGTGTGCTCCTCCTCCCCGTAGAAGAGATTGCCCCCGACCTCGACGCGCCAGTTGTCCGTCACGTCGTACATGGCCCTGGGACGCAGATAGGCGTCCTCGTCCGAGGGGGAGTAGAAGGTGAACAGGGACAGCTCCAGGGTCTGCATCCAGTAGAGCCTGGTCAGGCGCAGGGTGAGCACGTGGCGGTTCTCGTCCGCCTTGTTGCTGCCGGGCGGGAGGCTGTCCTCATAGTCCTCGTAGTCCATCATGTGCTCCAGATAGTACTGTGCCCCCACGGTGAGATTCTTCAGCGGTTCCAGCTCGTATCCGGCCAGGGCCCGGAACTGGCTGTTGTTGATTTCCGGGTCGTCGCCGTCCCGGTCTTCCCGGGAGTCGTAGTATCCGATTTCCAGATTGCCGATGCCGGGGCCCCAGCTACCCCTCGCGCTCGCCCCGTACACGGAGAGCTCGGGAAACAGGGCCTCTCTCTTCTGCTGATCGAATCCCCCCGGGCTCTTCCAGTACCCGTCGTAGGCATACGCGGCGAGCTCTATGCCGGAGACGTTCTTGTACAGGCGCAGGGCGATCTCGTCGTCGTCGATCCAGTCCCCGGGCAAATCCGCGGACAGGGTGTTGTCCCGTCCGGAGAGGCCGTCGCGGGGGTGATAATAGGACACGCGCTGTCCGTCGATGTAGCGGTCCGGATTAAAGCGCGGGGTGTAGACCAGATCCAGGTTGGCCGCGTCCGTGTACAGCGAGGCCTTGGCCGAGTTGCTCGGGGCCTTGAGGTACTCCGTGTCCCTGCCGATGAAAAAGGACTCCCAGTCCTTGGGGAACATGTCGTTGATGAAGAGCTGATCCCCGGTGCCCCAGGTCAGGACCTGGCGTCCGATTTTGAGGTCCATCGAGGGCAGGGGGCTGAGAGAGACATGGGCCGAGCGCAGGTCGACGGGTCCCTCGCCACGCCGCAGATCCAGACCGCGGTCCTCTGCCGCCGCGTCCCCGAGAAAATCCGCCTTGAGATCGAAACTGCCGCCGGCCCAGTAGCGCATGGCCTGGAGCTGCAGCCGGGTCTCCGCCAGGGAGAGCCGCTTCTGGTGCGGATCGTCCCGCAGGCGGCTTCCCGCCCGGGTGTCCCAGAATCCCGCGACCTGCACGGGGATCCTGCCGTTTCTCCCGAACCAGCCCTTTTCCCGCTCCGGCTGGGCATCCTCTTCTTTCGTCTCGCTCCCCAGGCCGCTGGGAAGGGCGGGGCCGTCTCCCTCCTTCTGCTCCTCATCCCCTCCCAGTCCGCTGGGCAGGGAAGGACCCCCCTGAGTGTCACTCGAGGTCGTGTTTCCGTCCAGCCCCTGGGGCAGGGAAGACTCCTGTCCCATTGCCGGTCCGATGGCCACCATGAAGACGAGGCAGGCGGCGATGATCACTTTCCTTGGCACGGCGTGGCTCTCCTTGCGGATAGGCGGTGCACTGTTCCGGATGCCGGGCCTAGCGCAGATACTGCGTGGGCGGCTGGCGCAGATAGCGCTCGCTGAAGATGTCCTTGGGGATGCCCACGTCGTAGGTCACGTTTTCGTATTCGATCACCGTGTGGCTGCCGTCCCGGAGGTTCTTCATCCTGGACTTGGTCACCGTGGTGTAGCCCTGGATGGTGTCCACCTCCAGGACCTTGTATTCGCGGTACTTGTCCCGGTTCTTGTCCCAGTACACGGTCTGCACCGGCAGAAAAGTGTCCTTGTGGATCCAGGTCTTGTAGTAGGAGAACTCCACCTGCTCCGGATTCTTGGGGGTGCTCTGGATCACGTAGTATGTATCCGTGGTCTGCGCGAGCTCGTGCCGATCCAGGTTCATGTTCCTCCCGGAGACGTCCTCGTAGAAGAAGTTGGAGCCCACGAAGCTGGTGCGCTTGTCCCCGGCGGCGATACGCTTGACCAGGTCCATGGCCGGGAGATAGAGCCAGCGGTCGTCGGACTGGTCCACCGCGGTGTGCTTCCAGACCATGAAGACCATCTTGCGCACGTCGGCCGGGCGGTGGAAGAAGACGTAAAAGCGCTGGTCCATGATCCGCTGCTCCGACTCCTCCTCCAGGTCCTTGCGCAGGATGGTGAACTCCCGGTTGCGCGTGTCCCCCTGGGAGCCGGTAATGGTCATGGTTACCTGGGCCCGGCCGTCCTGGCCCTGATAGTAGGAGACGTAGTCCGCCTTCTCCACGACCTCCTCCGCGGTAAGGTCCCCGTTCTGGGCCAGGGCCGTTCCGCAGGCGAGCAGGAGACCGATGCAGGCCGTGAGCATCACCTTAAGCCATTTCCTATACATAGTGACTTCCCTCCTTGGTTTGTCGCACTTGAAAACCGCCAAGACGCCAAGGGCGCCAAGGTAAGATCTTTTGCTTTGCGGGGATGCCGCAAAGCAAAAACGAAGCCTTCCATCTCGCTGTTATCAATACACCAAGAACGTCAAGGATGAAGCGCAAAGCTTCTTCTTTGATCAAAACCGGGTAGAGGTTTT
>JAIPDU010000108.1 GCA_021737525.1 Desulfohalobiaceae bacterium
TCGAATTCCAGCTGGTTGGCCTCCTGCCCCTGAACCAGGACCTGCCCACCGGCCAGGGCCACGGAAACCATGTCGTTCTTGCCCTTGTAGGTGTTCACTCCCGCTTTTTCGGACAGATCCCGGAGCAGCATCTCCCTCTCGTCCTTGGCGGTGTGCGCGTTCCGGCCAGTGGCTTCGGCATTGGCGATCTTGGTGTTCAGGTCCGCCACTTCCCCGAGCTTGCTGTTGATTGTCTTCACCTCGGATTGCAGGGATGTGTTGATATTGCTCTTCACCGTGTCCAGCTTGCGATCAACCTCCTTGAAGGCGGAAACCAGGTTCTTGCCCCTCTGGATAACCTGGGAGCGCTCCACTTCGCCACCGGGATTCTGGGCTAGGTCCTTCCAGGAAGCAAAGAACTCCTCCATCTTCGTGGCCAGGTTATCCCCCTCCACGCTGAAGACCTGCTCCAATTCGGCCAGAGGAGCGGACTTGGCATTGGCTCTGCCAGTTTTTTCCTCCGCCCCCTTGAGCTGATCCTGGATGAAGATGTCCTCGGCCCGGCTGATCTCCTCGACATTCACTCCCTGGCCGAAAGTCAGCCCGCTGGACTCCACTCCGGGAACGGACTTGGCCTCCGCTGTCTGCTCGGAATAGCCCGGGGTGTTCACGTTGGCGATGTTGTTGCCCGTCACCTCCATGGCCTTGCGGTTGACCGCCATGCCGGTGCGGGCGATATTCAGCGAGTCCAGTAAGCCGGGCATATCACACCTTCCCGGAGAGGAGATTCCCCTGGCCGGTCTGTTCCAGGTTGCCGCCACTGCCGTAAACCGGCGGGTTTGAAGAGGCCTGCAGAAGTGCCATGTTCTCCCTGGTCCAATTCAGAGCGGAATGGAACAAATATGCGTTGCGCCGATTCTCCCACATCACGGTCCGGGCCAGCTCCCTTTCCTCGGGGCTGAGCTCCCGAGACTCCTCCAGCAGGGGAAACAACTCCTCCTTTTCCCGGAGCAAGCGCATCAACCGGTCCATGTCCAATTCCTTGGCCGCCTCCCTCTCCTCGAGGACAAGCTTGTGGAGCCGCTGCAGATGTTCCATGGCATTTCCTCCACCGCGCTGAATCGACTTCAGTCAACGCGGAGATCGTCTCAGGACCTCATTTTGGACAGATAGTCGAGCAGGCTGGAGGCGACATCCTTCATATCCGGGTCATAGGACCCCTCGCTGATCTGTTGCTTCAACGACTCCAGTTTCGCCGCCCGCTCAGGGTCCATGGCCTTGCTGACCTCCCCACTCTTGTTGGCCTGCTGGAGCTCGGAGGAGAAATCAACTTTCTCCGAGTTCGAAGACGAATCGCTCCTCTCCGCCTGCCGCATCCTGTTCTGTTGCTTGAGGCCCTGCAGGACCCTGAACATTTCCTCTCCCGAAATCTTCATGCCCATAACGCTACCTCGTTTCCTTTCTCCATATATCCAAATCCGTGAATTGTTACCAGCCGCGGCATTGCAGGCCAGTTAATGCGGTTGGCATTCAGCGCGGTATCCTATCGCTCAGAATACACCACATGTCATGTTCTTGTCACCAGGCTTCATCAAAATAACCGTTGGCACTTTGGGCTCCTGTATTCTTTTTCGGAATAAGAACAGGGATCCTTTAGGATAAACTTGCTCAGATCAGTGGATTTTTGGAAATACTATCCCAGAAAATCAGAGCATGCACTCGGGTCGGGTATGCGAAATCGATCCTACAGGGAGGGGACCCTTGGGGGAATCCGGCTGCAACAAAGCCGGATTAGAAGGGAACATTTCCCGTATGGCGGGGATGCACGGACGATGGCCCTCTATCCGGGGAGGCCGGGTCACTGGGTGTAAAAATTTTGACTTGGCTTGCGAAAGACAATCTATTTCCGGGACGGGCCCTCGGGATCACGCTCCTGGGACTGTGATTCCGCCTCGGTCTGGGACGGACCGTATTGCCGATACATGGCCCGGGCCAGGCCGAAGTCATTCCTCTTGGCGCTCTGCAGGGCGACCTGCTTGTCCAGCATCTCCCGATAGATATCGGAGCCGAAGCTCTTATCAATCAGACCGTCCTGGGGTACGGTATCCCGCATCTCCTTGAACATGGATTGGACGAAAAAGGCCTCGAAATTCCGGCAGACCTCCTTCATGGCTCGATTTTCCGGCTGATTCCCCTTCCCCGCCTCCTGAAAGGCGGAACGAGGGATCTGCATCTGCGGATCGAATGCCAGTGTCATCGCTATCCTCTCCTTTCGAGTAGCACGCTCTGTATATACCTTTCATTCCCGGACTGTCCCGGGAACAACGAAGCATGAAAATGGTGCGAGCCTATCGCTACATGATCTCCAGTTCCGCATGCAGGGCACCGGCCGCCTTGATGGCCTGGAAGATGGAAATGAGGTCCCTGGGGGTCGCGCCGATGGCATTCAAGGCACTGGCCACATCCCCGATGCTCACCCCCTCCTGCATGACCATGAGGCCGCCCTCTTCCTCCTGCACTTCCATCTCGGTCCTGGGCACTTCCCTGGTTTCGCCGCCGCTCAGAGCCGGTGGCTGGGACACCACAGGGGATTCCCGGATCTTGAGCTTCAGGTTGCCATGCGAAACCGCGACCTTGGAGATCCGGACCTTCTGGCCCATGACAATGGTTCCGGTTCGCTCGTTGACCACAACCTTGGCGGAAGATCCCGGAGTGACCTGGAGCTGCTCCAGAGCGGAAATGAACTGGATCCGCCTGTCCTGGAAACGCTTGGGGACTTCGACCTCAAAGCTGCTCCCGTCGACCGCGCTGGCGGTCCCGGAGGAAAAGGCCTTGTTGATCTTTTTGGTGATCCGGGAGATGGTGGTGAAATCCGCGTTCTTCACATTGTAGGTGAGTGCCCCCTGCTTGGACAGCCGATAGGGGACCTCCCTCTCGATGATCGCCCCATTGGGGATGCGGCCCACCGTGGGGTGGTTCTTTTGGACGCTGGCAGCCTCGCCGCCGAAGGCGAGCGAGTTTGTGGCCAGGGACCCCTGGGCCACGGCATAGACTGTTCCCTGCGGACCCTTCAGGGGGGTCCTGAGCAGCGTGCCGCCCACGAGGCTGTCCGCGTCCGCCACGGAGGAAACAACCGCGTCGATGGTGTCCCCGTTCTTGGCAAAGGGCGGGAGTTTGGCCGTAACCATGACCGTGGCCACATTGTCCACGTCCACATCGTCGCTGTTCACGGAAATTTCCATGTTCTGCAGCATATTGGCCACTGTCTGCCGGGTGAACCCAGTGCGCGTGCTGTCACCGCTGCCGTCCAGGCCGATGACCAGTCCGTAGCCCACAAGCTGATTCTCCCGCACGCCCTGCAGACTGGCAATATCCTTGATCCGGGCGCAAAATCCAGGCTGGGAGCCCAGAACAAGGATCGCGGAAAGGCCAATGAGAAGGAATACTTTGCGCATAGAGTTCAATACTTCGCTCGATGTTCAATGTTCAACATTGAGTGTTTGTGGATAACGCGAAGATGCCGTGCCTATTCAACTCCGACCTTCGAACCTTGAACTTTGAACTAAAAGGGCCAGACATTGTCCATGATCCGCACCAGCCAGCCCTGACTCTGCTTGTCGCTGATAACTCCCCGGCCCTTATAGTCGATGTTGGCGTTCAGGACGTATTTGGAATCCACCGTGTTGCCGGCATCAATGTCCTCGGGACGCACGATCCCCGAAAGCCGGATGATATTGCTCTCATTGTTCACAGACACATTTTTGCTGCCCTGAATCTTGAGGTTGCCGTCCGGCATGACCTCCACCACACGCGTGGTCAGAGTGGCCTGCAGCTCACCCTCGCGGGAGGTCTCCCCGGTGCCGTCGAAGGAATTCTCGTATGACGTCTGCACCAGATTCGTAGGATCCATACCCTCATTGATCTTGGCAATACGTTCCTCCAGCCCGAAAACACTGCCCATGCTGACCGAGGCAGAGCTATCCCGACCTGTGTTGGTCTCGGCTTCGTTGTTTGCGCTCGCGCTCTCGTAAATGGCCACGGTGACAATATCCCCCCGTTCGTAAGCCTTGATGTCGGAATACATACCCTTGTCCGCGCCCCCGTCCTTTTGCCACAGAGAGCCAGTGGTGGCGGTGTTATCCGTTCTTGGGGCCGTCTCCTCTGGCTCGTATTCGTATTTCTCGAACTCCGTGGCCTTGGGAGCCTTGGAGGCGCACCCAGCCACCAATAAAGACATAAGGATCAAAAACAAGACAGTTCGACGCATGCTAGAACTCCACCCGCACCCGTCCGCTACCGACAACCTTGCAAAGGATTTCCCGTTGCGAACCGGTGTTGCGGACCTTGATGGTTTCCCCCATTTTTCCCCTGGAACGGGCCACGCCCTTGGCAGTCAAGAGCAGCCTCCCCTTGCTGGCCTCCATGGTGACCACCTCGCCCCTTTGCACCAGGGTCGGACGGGCCAGATTCCTGCGCTCGAGGATGTCCCCGGAGCGGACGCTGCGTTTCAAGCGCATGCCCGCCGCCTTGCGCTTTCCGAGCAAGGGATCATCGGACCGGGTGATATCGCGCTTCTCCACTTCCAGGTCCCTTGCGCTCAGAACAGTGCTTCGGTTCATATCCCGCGACGCGACCACAACCGGAGCGGTGGCCTCCAGCCGTCCCCGCAGGGTGGGATTGGCCTCCAGCTTTCCGTCCACTCGCAAGCGGACCGTGAAATAGCGGCTGCCGATGACCCGGTCGTTGGAGGGTATGACTTCGTGCTCCAGGTTGCCGCGGGGAACGGTTACCGGATCCGGAAGGCTGTCCGGAGTGAAGGCCAGGCTTTCAACCGGGAGCTCCCTGCTCTTTTGCCGCAGGTACTCTTGAACGATCTCCTCCACTCTCTCGCCCTTGATCAGCCTGCCCTCCCGCCGCACCGCGATCTTCCCGGCTCCTGCCCAGGAAATGTCGGTTCCCCGGGGAAGGGCGTCCAAGACATAGGCCTTGAGGGTGGAGGCGGAATACACCTTGCTCCTTCCCTCGCGCGGGACCTGAAACAGCGGGAGATCCGCATGCTTCCTTGCCGCGGATTGCGGCTTCAAAGACGCGATTTCCCCCAGAGTGATCATCTCCCCTCGCACCTCGGCCTGGGACTTGAAGCTCACCTCCAGGGCCCGGGCGGATCCGGGCCAGATCAGGGCCGCCAAGAGGCAGATGCAGACAAGTCGGAAAATCGTCATTGCTCTTCGTCCGGGTTTCGGTTGTCCGTGGCGCAGCTTCTGGAGCCGCGGCCCATGCCCTAGGCCATGCGGTTGGTGGTCTGCAGCATCTGGTCCGCGGCCTTCACCGCCTTGGAGTTGGTCTCGTATGCCCTTTGGGCGGAAATCATGTTCACCATTTCCTTCATGGTGCTCACATTGGAGTCCTCCAGGTACCCTTGGGCCAAGCTGCCCAGCCCGTTTTGCCCGGGCAGGTTCACAAGGGCTTCTCCCGAGGAAGGCGTGTCCTGATGCAGGTTGCTGCCCAGGCTCTCCAAACCCGCGGGATTGGTGAAGCGGGCCAGCTCGATGGTCCCGATCTGTTCCCCCTGCTGGTTGTCCCCGGTGAAGGCGGTCACCGTGCCGTCTTCGCCAACGGAAATATCCGTGGTCCCCTCGGGAACCGCGATCTCCGAGGCCAGGGGGTGACCGTCCGAGGTCACGATCCGGCCCTCGCCGTCCAGCTTGAAGGCTCCGGCCCGTGTGTACGCGGTTTCACCGTCCGGCATCCGAATGCGGAAAAAACCCTGGCCCTCGATGGCCAAGTCCAGCTCGTTCCCGGTCTTGCTGATATCCCCGGTGCTGTAGACCTTGGTGATGCCCGCAAGCCGCACGCCGTGTCCCACCTGGGTCCCGGTGGGGATCTGGGTGTCCTGGGTGGCCTGGCTGCCCGCAATGCGGGAATCCTGGTACAACAGATCCTGGAAGTCGGCCCGGCTCTTCTTGAATCCCGTGGTGTTCACATTGGCCAGATTGTTGGATATGACGTCGATTTTGGTCTGCTGGGCCTCCATACCCGTTGCCGCCGTGGATAG
>JAIPDU010000109.1 GCA_021737525.1 Desulfohalobiaceae bacterium
AGCTGCAACTACCTGCCCAACGTGCTCATGGAGAAAGAGGCCGAGGACAACGGGGTGGACTACGCAGTCGGACTGGACGAGGCGGGTTTCTTAACCGAAGGCCCCACGGAGAACACGGGTTTGATCTCACAGGACGGTACTTTCCTGGTTCCTCCCTTTGAGCGGAGCCTCCGCGGGACCACTGTGGTGCGCATGATGGAGCTGGCCCAGAGCCTGGTCCGCGAGGGACAGCTCAAGGAGGCGCGTCAGGCCCCTCTGGCCAGGGAGGCGGTCCTCGCGGCGAAAGAGGTCATGATGTTCGGGACCACCTTCGACGTCCTGCCTGTTGTCAGCTTCGACGGACAGAGCGTGGGCGGCGGGGAACCGGGCCCATTTTTTCGGACCTTTCTGGATCTTATGCGCAAGGACCAGCAGGAGGGCGAGCTGCTCACACCTATCGCGGGCTCCTCGTGATTAGCTGCATGCCTGTTCCGATTTTTTGGAATCCTTCCATGGTATAAGACATTACCCTGGCTGGGCCTATAAATAACCCAGCCAGGGAATAAGGATTGCTATTGCTGTCTTTCAAGAATACAACGCACTTCTCCTTGCCTCAAGTCTAAAGTCCAACTCACCTTATCTTCTCCAAGCAAATCAAAGCTGTCCTTTTCCTCGTCTTCAGTAAAGAGAACAACAACTTCTTCCTCGCTTACATCTAAGATTTTATACTTAGAATTATCTACATTCTGCAAATTCCTTATCGTCATCATTTCTTCTGTTACATTAAGCTTTATGCTTTCTAAATATTTTCTATACATTTGTATTTCCATGTCAGACATTTGACTTGTGTCCATGGATTCCATAGTTTCTTTGGTGTTGCATTCCCATTTTCCAATTAACGGATTATTTTGGTTGCTAAATCCGAATAGAAAGATTCCCGTTGCTAACAAGCATAGAACACACGTGATATGAGGCTTGCTTAGGATCATATCAACCTCACTTGTATTATTGTTGGAATACTCTATCTGCGGAAACGAACCCCTGCGTTTCACTATTTCGTCTTGGCAGCGATATCGGAAAGCGGCACCTCGTCAGCCAAAGAGGTCAATTCCTCCTTGCTGTCCACGGAATCAGCGTTAATGACCACGAGTGTTTTTTTATGGAGCGAGATCAGAAGAGTGCCTTCACCCCCTCCCTTGTAGAGCTCGAGAACAGCCTCTCTTCCTGAGACTTTCAGGGTCTCGACAAATTTTTCCTCCGTCTCCATGGTAAACTGCTTCATGGCTTGGAATTGCTGAACCTGCGGCGCATTCGTGCCACTTACAATGGTCAGCCGGATTGTGTCCCCCGAGCCGTCGGAATACCTTTGTTCAAGCGTCGACCACGAGTTTCCTCCGGATTGCATATTTGCCCCATCCAGATCGCCGTCCTTTTCATGACCGTTAATACTTGCGGGGAGCAAGGGGATCCAGTCCTTGTAGTCCGCGGCAAATGCCGTCGAGCTCAGGAACACAAGGCACAGAACACCCATAAGGATCGCCAGTGGATGAAAATTCCTCATACATCACCTCCTTGTTGAATGGCTTCTTGCGGAAGGCTTCATTATCCGGGAAGGCCCAGGAGTGCCCTGGAGCGCCTCAAATGGGAGATCGCGGCGTTCGTGCCGGGCATGAGCTTAGGTCCTGACCCAAGAGCAAGAAAGGCAGAAAGCAATGGAAAGAAGGGGGACGCGCAATATTTCGCTCGAGTCGAAGACGCCGTTTTGGAGATCTGGAACTACCCAAGGATCTATTTTAATGAATTAAGCATAAATTGGCCCAGCGTTCAACCCTTTTATGCAATGGAATACACTGCCATGGCGGAAATATCCATAGAGATGAACACTTTCCCTGTCGTTTAGGCTCAATCGGGTATTGATGGAGTGAAAAAGGAGGGCAAACACAAAAAAAGGGGTATCAGTAGTTAAAATACTACAGATACCCCCTTGATATTGCAGCATGCCCCCGGGAGGATTCGAACCTCCGGCCCCGAGATTAGGAATCTCGTGCTCTATCCTGCTGAGCTACAGGGGCATGAAGAGTTAAATAATAGGACACACCCCCTTGGATTGTCAAGATAAGGCCTGGCTGGACGGCCTGACTCTTGCTGTATGCTCCGACTGGTGTGCGGCAACAAAACTTAAAGTAACACTTGAAGTTTTGTTGCCAAAGGAGCCGCAAAGTCCCGGAAGATAGTGTTTTCCGGAACCCTGCAACTCTGCGGGGAATGATCCCGAGTCTGGTTAAGGTTCGATCCGGGTGCCCAGGACCTCCAGAAAGCTCCGCATCCACTCCGGATGGGCGGGCCAGGCCGGAGCGGTGACCAGATTGCCGTCCACGACCGCGTTGGAGACAGTCTCGTTCGCATTCCGCCACGTGGCTCCCGCCTGCTCCAGGTCCGGACGCACCGCGGGGTATCCGGTGCAGCCCTTGCCGCGCAGGGCACCCGCGGCCGAAAGAACGAGCAGCCCGTGGCAGATGCTCGCGATGGGCTTGTTTTTATCGTGGAAGTGGCGCACGATGTCCAGAACTCGCTGATCCAGGCGGATATACTCCGGCGCGCGCCCGCCGGGAATGACCAGGGCGTCGTACTCCTCGGCCCGGATCCGGTCGAAGTCAGCTGTGAGGGTAAAATTGTGCCCCCGCTTCTCGCTGTAGGTCTGCTGACCCTCGAAGTCGTGCACCGCCGTGGCAACGCTCTCTCCAGCCTTCCTGTCCGGACAGACCGCATCCACCTGATGTCCCGCCATGAGCAGGATCTGATAGGGGACCATGACCTCGTAGTCCTCCACAAAGTCTCCCACGAGCATGAGAATTTTCTTGGCAGCCATGGGCACGCCTCCTTGGTTGTCGTTTTCGCCGTATGGGCGCAACTCCTCGCGCGGAAACGGGATGAATAGATCCTGTCTGGGATTATAGGCTAGGAGTGGGCGGTTGTAAACGGCTGCTCAGCAAGCCTTGTCCCGGGATGCGTTTTTTGTGTCCATGGGGTAGACGACCGGTCGTTCAGTATGGCAGGCTGTCCATCAAGTGAGGCCATATGGCGCAAAAAACAGACACCAGGCAGCGTATCCTGCGGATTGGCGCGGAGATAGTCCATCGCAGGGGGTTCAACAACACCGGAATCCAGGAGATCCTGCGCGGGGCGGAGGTCCCCAAGGGCTCCTTCTATTTCTATTTCCGGAGCAAGAACGACTTCGGTCTCCAGCTCATCGACTACTACCAGGCCCGTCTGACCCGGCTGCTGGATAAGCACCTGGCTCGGGAGGATCTTCCTCCGCTGCAGCGGCTGCTTCGCTACTTCGGCGAGCTGCGCAGCGGCTTTGAGAGCGACGCCTGCAGGGGTGGCTGTCCGGTGGGCAACATGGCCCAGGAGATGGGCGATCTGGACGAGGCCTTCCGCCATCGCCTGGAAGAGACTTTCCGCGCCCTGCGCGAGAGGATCCAGCAGGCCCTGGAGGAAGCGTCCGGCCTGGGTGAGCTCGAGCCAGAACGGGACACTTACGCCCTGGCGGACTTCATCCTGAGCACCTGGCAGGGGGCCATCCTGCAGATGAAGGTGGACAAGAGCACCGCGTCCCTGGAGCGCTTCGAGGCAATCGTCTTCGGTGAGCTTCTGGACAAGCGGCAGCCGAAGTCGGGGCAGGCAGGCAGGCAGGTAGGTCATTGAGGCATCCGGGTTCCTCGGAACTCTAGTTCTTCGTGCAGTCAAACAGCGCGCTCGCTTTGGACCCTGAACAACCGGGGCGAGGCCTTATTCAATCCGTGAGCGCGTAAGCGCCCGTGTGCGGCCTCTTGGCCGCCCGCGCCAAAAAAGGGAGGCTATTATGAGCCAGGTTTACGAGAGGCTCGCTGAGCATTTGAACCATTTGCCCGGCGGCTATCCCCGCACCGAATCCGGAGTGGAGCTCCGCATCCTCGAGCGCCTGTTTTCCCCCGAGGAGGCGGATCTGGCCTGCAATCTGGGCATGATCCCGGAGACAGCTGAGCAGATCGGGCAGCGTCTGGGTATGGACGCAGGCCCCTTGGCCGACCGGCTGGACAGTATGGCCAAGCGCGGGCTCATTTTCCGCTCCAGCAAGGGAGGCCAGACCTCCTACATGGCGGCCCAGTTCATCATGGGCATCTGGGAGTACCAGGTGCAGAGCCTGGACGAGGGCCTTATCCGGGAGGTGAACGAATATCTGCCCCATATCATGCGCGATGTCTGGGCCGGAACGGAGACGAAGCAGCTTAGGGTGGTCCCTGTGGAGGAGAGCCTGGAGCCCGAGGCCGGAGTCATGCCCTTTGATCGGGCGGAAGAGCTCCTGGAGAGCCAGTCCAAGATCGTGGTCGCTCCCTGCATCTGCCGCAGGGAGCACAGAATGACTGGACAGGGCTGTGGCAGATCCGAGGAGACCTGCCTTGTCTTCGGCGGAGGGGCGCACTTCTACGAGGAGAACGGCCTGGGCAGGCCCATATCCGTGGAGGAGGCCAAGAGAATCCTGCGCAAGAGCCTGGAGGAGGGGCTGGTCCTGCAGCCGGGCAACGCGCAGAAGCCGGTGAGCCTCTGTCTCTGCTGCGGCTGCTGCTGCCAGGTCCTCAAGCACGTCAAGGCCTTTGACCGCCCGGCGGAGTCGATGCACAGCAACTTCCTGGCCCGGGTGGATCCGGAGAGCTGCACCGCATGCGGGGCATGCGAGGACATCTGCCAGATGGACGCTGTCGCAGTGGCCGACGAGGCGGCGGAGGTGGACCGGGACCGTTGCATCGGCTGCGGCTTGTGCGTCCACGCCTGCGAATTCGATGCGCTGAGCCTGGTCACCAGGGAGCGGCAGTACGAGCCCCCCAAGAACGTGGTGGAGACCTACACCCGGATCGCGCAGGAGAGGGGACTCATGTAACCGGGGTTCACCGTTCCCCGTTCGGAGTTCCCCGTTCGGCGTTCTTCGTTATGCAGTGTTGGTGCGTTGAAAGCTCACGGATTACGGGATGGGAATCACGAAAACGGATCACAGATAACCAATCACGGATAACGGATACATGCACGAGCTGTCCGTCATGCAGGGAATCCTGGAGGTAGTGCTCCGGCACGCCGGCAAGAGCGGCGTGAGCCGGGTGGAGGCGGTAAATCTCCAGGTCGGCGCCCTGAGCCACCTCCGCGAGGAATGGATGCAGAAGTACTTCGATCACCTGACCCGGGACAGCGTGGCAGAGGGCGCCGCGCTCAGGGTGGAGCGCGTTCCTGCCGTTCTTTCCTGCCGCGAGTGCGGCGCGCGATTCGAATGGGAGGGAGAGGGAAGCCCGATCTGTCCCTCCTGCGCCTCACAGCGCGCGGATCTGATTTCGGGCCGGGAATACACCGTGGCCAGTCTGGAGGCGGTCTGACATGAGCCGGGTCAAGCTGATTCAGGTCAAGGAAGGGGTTCTCGCGGAGAATGTCCAACAGGCCGAAGCCGTCCGGCAACGGCTTCGAAGCAGCGGCACGCTCCTGCTCAATCTCATGTCCTCGCCCGGCGCGGGCAAGACGAGCCTGATCCTGGAAACAATCCGCGTTCTGGGCGATCAGTGGCGCATCGGAGTCATCGAGGCGGATCTGGACTCCAGTGTGGACGCTGAGCGCGTGGCCGAGGCAGGAGTGCGGGCGACGCAGCTTGCCACCGGCGGGCTTTGCCACCTGGACGCCTCCATGGTGGCCCAGGGGCTCGAGGCCCTGGACGAGGAGGATCTGGATCTGATCATCCTGGAGAACGTGGGAAATCTTGTCTGCCCCGCGGAGTTCGACACCGGGGCCCATGTGAGCGCCATGATCCTGAGTCTCCCCGAAGGCGACGACAAGCCGCGCAAGTATCCCCTGATGTTTTCCACCTGCCAGGCCTTAGTGATCAGCAAGACGGACTACGCAGCACTTGCGGACTTCGATGCGGAAGCCGTGCGGGAGAGCGTGCGAAGGCTCAATCCGGACATGGCCGTCATTCCCCTGTCCTGCAGGAACGGGGAGGGGGTCGAGGACTGGACCGACTGGCTGACGG
>JAIPDU010000110.1 GCA_021737525.1 Desulfohalobiaceae bacterium
CTGTGGTACAAAGAACGTCACCACAGAGGACACAGAGGATCACAGAGAAAAAGTGGTAAGTATTTCGCTCAACGCCTTATTTTCCGGATAAAACAACCTTGACCACGAATCATCAAGCCCGGAACAATCATCGCGCCGCACTTTGGGACAACCCGCTGCGGATGGGTGTTTTGTATTAGCCTGGTATCCTAGCTCTTCTGACCTCCTCTCTGTGTGTCTCTGTGCTCTCTGTGCTCTCTGTGGTACAAAGAACGTCACCACAGAGGACACAGAGGATCACAGAGAAAAAGTGGTAAGTATTTCGCTCAACGCCTTATTTTCCGGATAAAACAACCTTGACCACGAATCATCAAGCCCGGAACAACCATCGCGCCGCACTTTGGGACAACCCGCTACGGATCGTCGGGCTCGGTCCCGCTCTGGAGCGGCTGCCCCCGGAGGACCTGGATGTCGTGCTGGGGGCCGACGTCCTGGCCGGCGGCAGGGAGCTCCTGCAGCCCTTCCAGGACAGCGGGACGGAGCTTTTGCCCCTGCGGACCCCGTTGTCCGAGTGGATCGGGGAGATCGTAACCCGCCTGGAACAGGGCAACCGGGTGGTAGTGCTCGCGGACGGGGATCCCCTTTTCTACGGGATCGGCAGCCGACTCTGCGACGAGCTCGGCCCGGAGGCGGTCCGGGTCCGTCCCGGGGTCTCGGTTCTGCAGGCCGCGGCTTCCAGGCTCTGCCTGCCCTGGCAGGACATCGCCACGGTGTCCCTGCACGGACGAAAAGATATGCTCCCTCTGCGGCGGGCCCTGGCCCATGGGGAGCGGATCGGGGTCTACACCGATCCGGAGAACACCCCGGGCCGCATCGCCGCTTTTCTCCTCCGGATCGGGGCGAAAGATTTCCGCCTCCACGTCCTGGAGAACCTCTTTCGGGAACAGGAGCGCATATCCTGCCTGAGCCCGGAGCAGGCGGCGGAGGAGACCTTCGCGGAGCCCAATTTCCTCCTGATCGAGCGCGCCCGTCCGCCGCGAATCAGGCTCACCCCGGGCATGCCCGAGGAATCCCTGCAGCGGGAGCGGGGCCTGATCAGCAAGCCCGAGGTGCGCCTGGCCGCCTTGGGCCGGCTGCAGCCGGAAAGCGGACACACCCTGTGGGATATAGGGGCTGGCTCCGGCTCCCTGGCCCTGGAGGCCTCGCTTGTCATCCGGCAGGGCCGCATCCTGGCGGTGGAGCGGGACGAGGCCCGCGCGGCCCAGATTCGGGCTAACATCGCAAGTACCGGGGCCTTCGCTGTGGAGGCGATCCAGGGCACTGCCCCGGACTGCTTCCAGCACCTGCCGGACCCGGAGCGCATCTTTCTCGGCGGTGGGGCGGGACAGGGCCAGGAGCTGCTGGACGCGGCCTGGTCCCGGCTCCGGCCTGGAGGACGCCTCGTGGCCAGCCTGGTGCTTCTGGGCTCGCTGCAGGCAGTGCTCGACTGGGCAAGGGCCAAGGGCCTCCAGCCGGAGCTGACCCAGATCCAGGTCAGCAGGTCCTCGCCCATCGGAAGCGATCTCAGGCTCGCCGCCCGCAACCCGGTCTTTCTGCTTTCCCTGGACAAACCCCGCGAGAGCGAGACGTCATGAACCGCATTTCCCATCCAGTTTACTTCATCGGAGCCGGCCCGGGTGATCCGGAGCTGATCACGGTCAAGGCCCAGCGCATCCTGGCCCAGGCGGACGCGGTCCTCTACGCCGGGTCCCTGGTTCCACGGGATATCTTGCAGTGGTGCCGGGCGGAGGCGGAGACCGTCGACTCCGCGAGCATGACCCTGGACGAGACCCATGCCTTCCTGCGCGATCGCTTGCAAGGCGGTCTCCTTGTGGCCAGGGTCCACACCGGGGACCCGGCCCTGTACGGGGCGATCCGGGAGCAGATCCACCTCCTGCAGCAGGAGGGCCTGCCCTACGAGATCGTGCCCGGGATCACCGCGGCCTTCGCCGCCGCGGCCAAGGCCGGGATCTCCTACACCCTTCCGGAGAGGACCCAGAGCCTGATCCTGACCCGGGCCGAGGGCCGGACACCGGTGCCGGAGAAGGAGGCCCTGTCCGGCCTTGCCGCGCACGGCTCCGCCATGGCCATCTACCTCTCCGCGGCCGGCGCCGGGGCGGTGCAGCGCCAGCTCCTGAATGGAGGCTACTCCTTGGACACGCCCGTGGTCATCGCCTATCGCGTGGGCTGGCCCGAAGAGCGCATCCTCTTCCTGCGCCTGGAGGAGATGGCGGAGACCGCGGAACGGGAGAACATCACCCGGCAGGCCCTGTTCTTGATCCTGCCCGGGCAGGAAGAGGAGCCCGTATTCTCCAGGCTCTACAGCCCGGACTTCGCCCACGGCTACCGCGAAGCTGGATCCGGGAGTCGGGACTCTGGAGCCGAAAACCCGGAACCGTGACTCGATATTTTGCCCATGACCATCATGAATCGAATCGCTGTCTACGCCCTAACCCGCCCCGCCGCGGGGCTGGGCACCAGGCTCGCCGAGGCCCTGAACCACGAACAGGCAACTGGGAACCCGGAACGGGGAACCCTGAACGGAGAACGGGAAACAGGGAACCCTGAACGGGGAACCCGGAACGCGGACGTCTATCTCCCCGCCGCCCTGGCGCAAGAGCTCGGCGGCTGCGGATTTTCCCGGCTCCGGGATCTTTTGGAAGAGACCTTTCATCGCTACGCGGGTCACGTTTTCCTTACCGCCGCGGGGATCGCGGTGCGAAGCATCGCTCCCCTCTTGCGGGGCAAAGATACGGACCCGGCGGTGGTGGTCCTGGACCAGAAGGGAGAGTTCGCCGTGAGCCTGCTCTCCGGGCACCTGGGCGGAGGCAACGACCTGGCCCGGGAGGTGGCCGCCATTGTGGGCGGTCGGGCGGTGATCACCACGGCCACGGACTCCCTGGGGCTGCCCGCTGTGGAGGAGCTGGCCCGGGACTCGGGCATGCGGATCGCGGGCATCCGGGCCGCGACCCCGGTCAACGCCGCTATTGCCAACAGCCGCCCCCTGCTGGTTTTCGATCCCGGGGACCGGCTGGGCCTGGCTGCGGCACTGGGCCCGGAGTTTCCCCTGCGCCGGATCCAAGCGGTGGAGGAGATCCATCCGGGCCGGGCCGCGGTCTGGGTGGACTGGCACAGGGCGCCGCAAGCCGCGGCCCGCGGAGCCCTGGTGCTCCACCCCCGCTGTCTGGTCGCTGGAGTCGGCTGCAACCGGGGCACGGACGAGGAGGAGATCCTGGGGCTCATCCGGTCCGGACTCCATGAGCTCGGGCTGGCCCGGGAGAGCCTGGCCTGCCTGGCCACCACTGCCGCCAAGCGGGACGAGGCGGGCCTTGTCCGCGCTGCCCAGGCCCTGGATGTCCCCCTCGTCTGTCTGGAAGACGAAGACCTGGGCGCTGTCACGGTCCCCAATCCCTCGGAAACAGTCAGCAAACACATGGGAGTTGCGAGCGTATGCGAAGCGGCAGCCCTGCATCAGGCCCGGACCACGAAACTGCTTCTGCCCAAGCGCAAGAGCGCGAACGCAACCCTGGCCCTGGCACTGGCTGGCTCGCCGCAGTAGGGCTCGGCCCGGGGGACGAAGAGCACCTGACCCCGGAGGCGCGGGAGACCTTGGAGCGGGCGGACTGCATTGTGGGCTACACCACCTACGTCCGTCTTTTGTCCGCGGATCTGCTCGGGGACAAGGAAGTGGTCAGCACGGGCATGACCGGAGAGATCGAGCGTTGCCGCACCGCGGTGGAAAGGGCCCGGGCCGGATCGAATGTGGCGGTGGTCTGCAGCGGCGATCCCGGGGTCTACGCCCTGGCCGGGCTGCTTCTGGAGATCCTGCAGGAGAGCGGGAGCCTGGACACGGTCCCCTTCCGTGTCATCCCCGGCATACCGGCCTTCTGCGCCGCAGCGGCCCTTATGGGGGCCCCGCTGATGCACGATTTCGCCGTGGTCAGCCTGAGCGACCTGCTTACCCCCTGGGAAACCATCGAGAGACGCGTACAGGCCGCCCTGGAGGCCGACTTCGTCCTGGCCCTGTACAATCCGCGCTCCAAAAAGCGATCCTGGCAACTGCCCCGGGTCCTGGAGATCTATCGTGTGGGCGGAGCGGGGGGCAGGCCCGCGGGATGGGTGAAAAGCGCGGCCAGGGAGGGGCAAGCGGTCCGCCTGGCCACCGTGGACACCCTTGACCCGGAGGAGGTGGATATGTTCACCACGGTGATCATAGGCAACTCCCAGACCAGGCTATTGAACCGGGCCATGCTCACCCCCAGGGGCTACATGGCCAAATACGAAAGGAGCTGAGCATGCAGGGATACGTCCAGGTCTACACCGGCAACGGTAAGGGCAAGACCACAGCTGCCATGGGCCAGGCCCTCCGGGCCGCGGGAGCGGGCTGGAAGGTCTATATCGCCCAGTTCGTCAAGGGGATGCACTACAGCGAATTGGACAGCCTGGCGCGCTACTCCGACCTGATCCACATCAAGCAGTACGGCAGGGACTGCTTCATCCACGGGGACCCGACCCAGGAGGACTGCGACCTGGCCTGCAACGCCCTGGAGGAGGTCAGGCGGATCACCCGCTCCGGAGAATACCGGATGGTCATACTGGACGAGATCAGCATCGCTCTCCTGTACAACCTTGTGGACCTGCAGGATGTTCTGAGCCTGATCCGGGAGAGGCATCCCGATGTCGAGCTCATCCTTACCGGGCGCAAGGCCCCGGAGGAGATCCTGGAGGTCGCGGATCTGATCACGGAGATGCGGGAGGTGAAGCACTTCTACCAGCAAGGGGTCCAGGCCAGGGCGGGTATCGAGAAATGAACAACTCCGGACGCCCCTCGAGGCTTCCGGGCCCCCGAACGTCTGTCCGGGGCCACACCCCCATTAAGAGGGAGGAACAGCATGAATATTCAATTCCGCCATACGGCTGCTTTGTTCCTGGTCTTTGGCCTCCTGCTGGCTTATGGCTGCGCAGGCACGACAACAGTCACCATAGGTGACCCCCCTGAGCAGCGGGGACATGAGCAGAGAACACAGGAGAACCGGGGGCCTCACAAGAAGGGACCGCCGCCCTGGGCTCCGGCCCACGGCCACAGGGCCAAGCATCGCTATCGCTACTATCCCTCCGCGGAGGTCTATTTCGATGTGAACCGGGATATCTATTTCTATTATCAGAACGGACAGTGGCGGACCTCCGTCGGAATACCGGGCAATATCCGGGTCCAATTGGGAGATTCGGTCACCCTGGAAATGAACACCAAACAGCCCTATGAATATCACAGCGAGGTGATCCAGCGATATCCCCCGGGGCTGAGGAAGGAGCGAGGCAAGGACAAAGGGAAGGGATGGAAGGATTGAGCAAGGGCACAGCTGCGGGGCTCACTCGAGCTCATAAAAGCAAACCCCGGTGTAGCCCCGGCGCTTCAGGTAATCCAAAAAGTCCACTTGGACCACCTTTCCCTTTGCAGAAGATGCATGCACCAAGTAGCGGCCGTCCAGAACGAGCCCTTCGTGGACCAAGCCCAGCCCTTCCGCGAAATATTCTCGCCGGACGAAGCCCGCACCCGCCACCTCGGGGAGATTGTCCACAACCTCGCGGACCCTGGCTGACGGGATATACTCCATTATCACTTCCCGCTCCCAGGCGACAGGAACAAGACGTCCCTGGTCAGGCCTGTCCCTGTTCAAGAGCACCCTCTCCCTTTTGGTCAGCCCGCCGCCCACCTCGGAGGTGATATCCTCGAAGAAGTCCGAGACCCTGTTCCTGTAGCTCGAAAAATGGAGCCTGTTTTCAAAGGACACCTCTCCAGGCGGATCATAATGGATTCTCTTCATCATCTCCGAGGCGTTCCTGCTTCCAGCGTTCAATCTGGCCGCAACCGTCAAGACGAAGGTGGTACAGTCGAACACGTCCTCCCGGTAAATCCTCTCCCCTTCGCCCTCACCCAAAGGGCTCCTTTCGTACGGGGCTCCCATGAACTCCTGGACAATATGC
>JAIPDU010000111.1 GCA_021737525.1 Desulfohalobiaceae bacterium
TTTCCGTCCTGGCAGTATGTTATCTGGTACTCTTGACAGGTGCCGCCTATGCCATCCCCTAACACGGCCACGATGAGACATCGTTTCCCATCGTGTGCTGCCGCGCTCGAATAGCCCACCCCTTCCAAGGGGTGGGCTACTTTATTTCATCCCCCCTCATTCCCGGGCCGACCCGGGCACAACCGAGCATAAAAATGCGAGCGAGGCGAAGGCTGGTGGACGCTGAAGCGCGGGTTTCATCCCGGGTTTCACCTGACGGGACCAGCAGCCCCTGAGGGGCAACACCATAACCACTCCACGCTCACCTCGCATGCCGCTACCTTGTTGTATGCTTGGCTCAAGCAAGCTGTCGCTTATTGCGGTAAGAACAAGGCCAAGGTGATATATGAAGCCCAGCGCAGTGCTCCACCCGCCTTCGCCTCGCCTTACAAAATTCCTTAAAATTCAACAAGCTAAACACATTTTCATACATAAAAAAATCCCCCTTTTTTATCGATGAGCCACCCTCGGACATGTCAGCAGATCCTCACCAGGGCCTATCAAGCTCCCTGGCCTGAGCTCGGCTTGACACCCGATTCAATCATCTTATATATGAACAGGTGTTCAAACGTTTGTTTTCAAGGAGCGCTGCATGAGCCAGGAGGAGAGCACGGAAGTTTGCCGGCGGCGTAGGGTCCATCCCGAAAGCATCGCCCAGGTGCGGGCCTCGGAGATCAACGAGGACACGGCCCGGGGCCTTGCGGAGCTCTTCCGCATCCTGGGCGAATCCACCCGGGTGAGGATCCTGCACGCCCTCTCCTGTGCCGAACTGTGCGTCTGCGATTTGAGCGAGCTTCTGGAGATGAGCCCCTCGGCGGTCTCCCATCAGTTGCGCCTATTGCGGGCGAACAAGCTGGTCCGCTTCCGCCGCAGCGGCAAGAACGTCTTCTACAGCCTGGACGACGAGCACGTGGAGGGGCTTCTGCGCCAGGGGACGGAACACGTCCTGGAAGAGCGGACTTCCTAGCCGGCGTACAAAACAGATTGCGGCTTTCTTGGCCCGAGAAAACGCATAACCCACGGAGTCACAGTGTGAGACAGGACCCGATCCGAGAAGACAAGGAGACTGTCTTTCGGGAAACCGAAACCGGCCAATGGCGGCCCGGTCCCGAGGACGCGAGCTGCACCCGGCAGGACGTGAGCTGCAGCTGCGGCGCGCCCTCCACTGCGGGACAGGGTTATTCCCTGTCCCGAAAGATCCGGGAGCTGGCCCCGGGTGTGCTCGTCTATATCGCCGCATGCCTGCAATGGTGGCTGGCCCCGCTTCCCCTGCCCCTGTGGGGAACGGTCGCCCTCTTCGTCCTGGCCTATCTCCTCATCGCCAGGGACATCCTGGCCAGCACCCTGCGAAACCTCCGCTCCGGCCGGATATTCGACGAATTCTTCCTCATGACCCTGGCCACTCTCGGGGCCTTCGCCATCGGCGCCTACGCCGAGGCCGTGGCGGTGATCCTCTTCTTCAAGGTGGGGGAAATGGTGCAGGAGTCCGCCGTGGACAAGTCCCGCCGCTCCATCACCGGCCTGCTGGACCTCCGCCCGGATCGGGCCAACCTGGAGCGCGACGGCGAGGTGTTCCAGGTGGACCCCTCGGACGTGGAGGTGGGGGACCTGATCCAGGTCAAGCCCGGGGAGCGGATCCCCCTGGACGGGGAGGTGGTGCGGGGCGAATCGAACCTGGACACCTCGGTGCTCACCGGAGAGTCCCGCCCGGTTGATGTCGCGCCCGGCTCCAACGTGTTTTCCGGGAGCATCAACAAATCCGGTCTGCTCCTGGTGCGGGTGAGCAAGCCCTTGGCCTCCTCCACCATGAGCAAGATCCTGGAGCTCGTGGAGAACGCCCAGGCCCATAAGGCCCCCACGGAGCAGTTCATCAGCCGCTTCGCCTATTACTATACCCCGGCAGTGGTCTTAGCCGCCCTGCTCATCGCGGTCGCGCCCTGGGCCATCCACACCTTTGTCCCCCCGCTGCAGGGCCTTTTCCAGCAGGCTCCGCTCTGGTCGGAAAGCGTGTACAACGCGCTGATCTTCCTGGTCATATCCTGTCCCTGCGCCCTGGTCATCTCCATTCCCCTGGGCTTCTTCGGGGGTATCGGCGCCGCCTCCCGCGAGGGCATCCTGGTCAAGGGGGCCAACTACCTGGAGGGGCTGAACAAGCTGGGCACCGTGGTCTGGGACAAGACCGGGACCCTGACCGAGGGGGTCTTCCAGGTGACGAGAGTGGAAGCCTCCAATGGCTACAGCCGGGAGAAACTCCTTCGCTCCGCCGCTTTGGCGGAGTCCCATTCCAATCACCCCATAGCCCTGTCCATCCGCAGAGCGGTCCCGAAAACCGGAACATCCCCGGATATCGGGGAATACACCGAACACTCCGGCAGGGGTGTCTCCGCGGTCATCGAGGAACAGAGCATCCTGGTGGGCAATGACGCCTTCATGCGCGAGCAGGGGATCGAGCACAGCCGTGGCGGGGGTGACGACACCCTGATCCATGTGGGAATCGACGGTTCCTACGCCGGCTCCATCCTCATCGGCGACGCCCTCAAGGACGGCTCGGTTCGGACTGTGGCCGCCCTGCACGAGCAGGGGATCAAGCAGTACCTCCTGAGCGGGGACAGCCATGGAGCGGCCAACGCCTACGCCCGGCGCCTGGGGATCGATCAGGCCCTGGCGCCCCTGCTGCCGCAGGAAAAGGTCTCCCAGCTGGAACGAATCAAGGCCGAAGCCAAGCCCGGAGAGCTGGTGGCCTTTGTGGGGGACGGGATCAACGACGCACCGGTCCTGGCCCGGGCGGACATCGGCATCGCCATGGGCGGGCTGGGCTCGGACGCGGCTATCGAGGCCGCGGATGTGGTCCTGATGCGGGACCAGCCGGAAAAGCTGCTGCGGGTGCGTCACATCGCCCGGAGAACGCGGAGCATCGTCTGGCAGAACATCGTCCTGGCCCTGTCCATCAAGCTCCTGGTTCTGGGGCTGGGGACCATGGGGCTCGCCACCCTGTGGGAGGCCGTCTTCGCCGACGTGGGGGTGGCCCTGCTCGCGGTGCTCAATTCCCTGCGGGTCATGCGCGGAAACGGGGCTTCCTCAGAGAATTCGGCGACAGCGTCCACGACGAGGACGGCCGAGCAGAGCGCCTAGGATTGCCCTTTACCCACAAATAGAGAATAGAGGAAAAAGCACTCCTTTGGAATTTAACCGGGTTAATGTCGGATACTCACCAGTAGAGAAAACAGAGAGCACAGAGGAACGGGACTTCTGATCAATTTCAACGACCGAAGGCTCGCAGATGGCACCCACAGCGTTTCAAGCCCTAATTTCTCTGTGGTCTCTGTGATCTCTGTGGTGCAAAAAGCCGTAAAGGAGAATACACGAAGTCTCATCTCCTCGGGCTACAATTCCCAATCAATTCAATAAGTTGAACAAATTTCATATAAATGACACGCCAAAACAGGACGGTGCGGCTAGAGGTTTAGTTTCTTGGCCACCTCCGCCACCCTCGCGCCCAGCTTGGCCCCGTTGTCCCGGGCGGTCTCGTCCGGGGCCCCGACACAGGCCGTTCCGTAGTGCCCGGTAGCGCTCAAGGGATCCCCGGAGATGAGCATCCCGTAGATGAGCATGGCCTGGATGATGGAGAACATGGTGGTCTCCTTGCCTCCGGTGGCGTCCCCAGATGTGGCGAAGGCGGCCCCGACCTTGCCCTCCATCTTTTTCCGGATCCCGATGAACTCGTCGAACATCCGCTTCATATCCGCGGCCATAAGCCCGAAATAGACAGGGGAACCCGCAATGATCCCGCTCGAGCCCAGGAAATCGTCCTTTTTCACCGTTGCCGTGTCCCGGAGAAGCGCCTTGGCCCCGTCCACGGAATCCACTCCCCCGGCTATGGCCTCGGCGAGCTGCTTCGTGTTCCCGGTGCGCGAATAATAGACAACCGCGATCTGCATAACCGCCTCCTTTTTTTGCATGAAAATGTGGCTAACGACTTGAATTATTGCAAGAAAATGTCGGGCGCGGCTCGTCGGGATGTGCGCTGAAGCCGTGTTTCATATACTGGCGCGTCCTTGTCGACGTCAACGATAGGCGCATCCGGTGCAGAGCTACCGGAAAGCCCGGGCTGGAGCGTATGAGAGGAGAACATACACTCTTTCACATGAGCTGGAGCCGGTCAGTTCGTGCTGTTCCCGGCATGGGGACCCCTGGATGCAACACTGGCATCAGCGCGATCCCCGACTCGCCGCGCAGCATCGTATGCTTGGTTGTGCCCGGGCCGGCCCGGGAATGAGTGGTATTGGGATTGACTGGGGACAATCATATCGCCTGGCGCCGCTCATGTCGACAAGACGTTCTCCGGAAGGTATCCTCCTGTTTTCCTCATTCACTCAGTCCGGACAATCACGCAATTGAGGAAAATCTTCCTTCAACTGCTGGACGATTGCAGCGCAACACAGGAAGCATTTGCCTTTGATTCCGATAAGTTGTAGCATAAAAACTCAAAATGACAGATTCAAGCAGGAACCGTGAATTTATGAGCAACATCGTACAACTCAATATTACAGGACCGGACTCACCTGATCACATCAACGGCATTCTCCAGACCCTTTCCGGGTACGATGTCACCATCCTGGACATCAATCAAGCTGTTGTCTACGAAAGCCTCTCTCTCTCCCTTCTGATTGAGCTGCCGCATAAGGAGGAGGACGAGGAGAGCGTGCTCAAGGACGTGCTCTACCAAAGCCACAATCTGGGGCTGCATCTGGGGTTCCGCGCCATCAGCAGCGAGGAGTACGAGGGATGGCTCCGAAGCCGGAGACTGAAGCGCTATACCCTCACCGTCCTAGGCCCTTCCCTGACCGCGCGGCACATCGCGGGCATCACCGAGCTTATACGGCACGTGGGCCTGGAAATCTCCTATACTCACCGCCTCTCCGCGCGGCGCCCCCTGTCGGACTCGGGCTCCGGCCCCACCTGCATCGAGCTGGACCTGCACGGTCCTGCGGTGGACATTTCCTGGCTGCGGCAGAAATTTCTGGCGCTGTCCCAGGACTCCGGCATCGACATCGGGATTCAGGAGGACACCCCCTACCGCCGCCACAGGCGATTGATCGCCTTTGACATGGATTCCACGTTGATCCGGACCGAGGTCATTGACGAGTTGGCCAGGCGGGCTGGGGTGAGCCAGGAGGTATGCCGGATCACGGACATGGCCATGAACGGCAAGTTGGATTTCAAGCAGAGCCTGGTCAGCCGCGTTGCCCAATTGAAGGGCCTTCCCCGGAGTGAGCTGGAGAGCGTGGCAAATGAGATGCCCCTGACCGATGGGGCCCAGCGCCTGATCCGCAACCTGAAGATACTGGGCTACAAAGTGGCCATCATCTCCGGGGGGTTCTCCTTCTTCGGCAGGCACCTGCAGAACCGCCTGGGAATCGACTACGTCTTCGCCAACGAGCTGGAAATCGAGGACGATCAGCTCACTGGGCGGGTTTGCGGAGAAATCGTGGACGGGGAGAAAAAGGCGGAGCTCCTGCAGCATTTGGCGGACCAGGAAAACATCTCCCTGGAGCAGGTCATCGCGGTGGGCGACGGGGCCAACGATCTGCCCATGCTCAATCTGGCGGGACTGGGCATCGCCTTTCGGGCCAAGCCCATGGTCAGGGAGGGCGCCAAGCAGGCCCTGAGCAACGTGAGCCTGGACTGCGTGCTCTATTTCCTGGGGTTGCGGGATCGCGAGGCCATGGCCTAGCTAGTGATTGGACGTAAACTCACCCATCTACTGCGTCGCTGCAAAATTTTGAAATCCTCATGTATTAATATACACTGCGGTTTCACAAATTTCTTGCTCCTTGTATATGGGCAAGTTTACGTCCAATCACAGTTTACGGTCAGGCACGGGCTCATGTTTGGACAAAAACTTGCCCACCTCCTTCGTTGC
>JAIPDU010000112.1 GCA_021737525.1 Desulfohalobiaceae bacterium
TATCAAGTCTATAAATTTAAAGTGGAACATTACTTCTCAGCATCAGAAAATATGGAACAATCTAGCAAGGTACATGCCGAAGCTCAGAAGAATGGATATATCTAGACCCGGCTCTTTATCTCGAGTCACTGCTTTTGCGCCACAATCCTTCACAGAATATTTTTTTGCATGATTCATGGAATTATGTCGATTTCCCTGGCTCCTTCCATGATACATCCCTGCCCCTGCGGGAGGAGCCAAGGAAAATCCTGAACCGGCGCCTCCTCGCGAGAAGGGACCCCGTGGATGCTCACCTGCGCATTGCCCTGACGCGGTGTTTGTAAGAACCCGGATCAAGGGCCCACTCCCCCCTTTCCTTGCTCACCCTCCTCGATCGTGTTTCTGAAATATGCCCATACAGCCTCTTGCGATGAATCCTTTCCTGATGCTTCACACTCCTGTTCCGCAATTAAAAGCCGGGGCTTGATAACGATCCAGAATAAAGGTACACCTTGAATTCACGATCCGGAAAGGAGAAAGGAGCTGGACTGCATGAACTCCGTTTACCTGATACTTACCTTCATTCTGGTCCTGATCCTGGCCCTGCTCGGGGTTCAAAACACCGAGACCCTGAGCATCAGTTTCCTTTTTTGGGAGCTAGAGCTCACCATCTCCTTCGTGATCCTCTACTCCGCTCTCCTCGGCGCGGCAGCAGTGGGCATCCTCGCGCTTCCCAAACTCGCAAACAAGCACTTCTCCCTCAAACGGGCCCGAAAGGAATTGAACAAGCTGAGGGATTCCCGCTAGCACGAGCCTTTCCTTGAGGCCTGATCCGTTACACGCTGACTCATTTCCGGCAAGGCGAGCCTTTTGGCTCTCAATAAAGCCCTCGAAACGACACATCACCGTCCACCGGCTCCGAGCATCCCGTGAACACCACCTGGTTAGCCCTGCCGGGGGCCTCGCGCTAGGGTGTATTTTCATAATACGCCTTACTTGGCAGGTGTACACCCACAATACACTCCTTCCCTCGTCTCCCTCGAGCCACCTATCCCTCGCAGCGGGCCAATTGCCCCTTTCCGGCCCACATCATTCATGGCACGGGAAATGCTAACAGTTAAATGCAAAGCAAAAAGCATTTATCAAGGAGAGAAGACAATGCGGACCACGATGATACTCTTGGCTGGGTTGCTCGCTACATTGCTCCTGGTCGCCCAGGCTCCGGCTTGGCAGGGCGGGAACATGGAACGCGGCACGGTAAAATCCATGCAGCAGCTCAAGGGCCAGGCACAGAATCCTGAGCAGCTGCGCTCGAAAATCGCCTCGACCAGGGCCGAGCTGAACCGGGAGTTAAACCGGAAAAATCCGAACGTAGACAAGATTCGCGATCTCAATCAAAAGCTAGCCAGGGACAATCAGAACCTGCGCAGGATGATGCAGCAACAGCGGCAGCAACAGCGCGGCGGCTGGGGTATGCAACGCGGTGGAAGCCGCGGAGGCCACATGGGTGGCGGTCACATGATGGGAGGCCACGGCTACAGATAGACAATCCTTCCCCCCAGCCAACATACAGCACCCCCCTCCTCCCTATCCGGAAGCCCCGCAACCCGGGGCTTCCGGTTTTTTGTCGCGGGGCCGCCCTTCTGTTTTCTTCCCTTGGTCAACATGGTAGAAATGGGGCATTGCCCTGGATTGCCCGCAAGGTAAACCTCGCTATGTAGCAGCGCCTTTGAACGCCTCGTGGGCCACCGGAATACATCGGTCACCCCTGTTTTGCGACCGCAAAGCTCGAGCCCGGACCTATGAACGGATTCTCCCTGCTCAAGCCCTACTTCCGCGAACACAAAGCACTCATCCTCATCGGTCTGGCGAGCCTGATCGTGGTGGACGTCCTGCAGTTGCTCATTCCCCGGGTTATCAAATCCGCTGTGGACGATATCACCGCCTTCCGCATCGAGCCAGGCGCCCTTGTTATCTACGCCCTGTATATCGTGGGCATTGCCCTGGGCATGGGGCTCTTCCGCTATCTATGGCGGCGCTGTCTCCTGGGAACCTCCCGCCGGGTGGAGGAAGGCCTGCGCAATCGCCTCCACTCCCATATCCAGAGCCTGTCCGCTCCTTATTTCGACCGCACCGAGACCGGCGACCTCATGGCCCACGCCACCAACGACATCCAGCAGGTGCGCCAGGCCACGGGCATGGGGCTGGTCGCGCTCAACGACGCCGTCTTTCTGGGCCTGGCGACGGCGGGTTTCATGGCCTGGATCAGCCCCCGCCTCACCCTCTTGGTTCTCCTGCCCATGCCCGGCATCGTGCTTGGGACCCTTTTCTTCACCCGCCGCCTGCACAGCCGCTACCAGGAGGTGCAGCGCTCCTTTTCCGGGCTGACCGAGGTGGTGCGGGAGCGATTCGCCGGGATGCGCATCGTCAAGGCTTACAACCTGGAAGAGGCGGAAGCGGCCAGAGTGGATCGGGCCTCGAGCGACTATTTCCAGCGCAATATGCATCTGGTGCGCACCACGGGCCTCTTCTTCCCCATGATGCTCTTCTTTACCAATCTGAGCCTGGCTGTCGTGCTCTATGCAGGCGGTCGGCAGACCATCACCGGCACGATCACCGCGGGAGATTTCGTTGCCTTCGTCAACTACCTGGGTCTTCTGACCTGGCCCATGATGGCCATGGGCTGGGTCATCAACCTCATCCAGCGCGGCCGCGCCTCCCTGGATCGCATCGGGAGCATCCTGGCCACCCCCCGGGACATACGCAACCCGGAAAAACCGCGGCCCCTCCCGGAAGGGCCCTTGAGCCTCGCCTTCGACTCCGTGTCCTTCGCCTATCCCGGCGCACAGGAGCAGGCCCTGAACCAGGTATCCTTCTCCCTCGGTCCGGGCAGGTCCCTGGGCCTGGTCGGGCCGCCGGGCGGCGGCAAGTCCACCCTGCTCAATCTCCTCCCCCGGCTCTACGATCCGGACAGCGGCGCTGTACGCCTCCACGGAGTGGACGCGCGCGAGGCGGATCTGGGACAGTTGCGACGGCTTATCACCGGAGTTCCCCAGGACCCCTTCCTCTTCTCCGGCACCATCCGGGAAAACATAACCTTCGGCCAAGAGGAAGTGAGCGAGGAGCATCTGGAGCAGGCTGTGCGCAAGGCCCAGCTGTGGGACACGGTCCATTCGCTGCGCGACGGGCTGGATTCCCTGGTGGGGGAACGGGGTGTGATCCTCTCCGGAGGCCAGAAACAGCGAGTGGCCCTGGCCAGGGCCTTTCTGCGCGGCGGGAGCGTCCTTTTGCTGGACGATCCCGTGAGCCAGCTCGACTCGCAGACAGGATCCGCGGTTTTGGAGGCCCTGTGGCGCGAGGCCGCGGAGCGAACAACCGTAATCGTGTCCCACCGGCTGGCCGCTGTCCGCTCCGCGGACCACATCCTGGTCCTGGACAACGGAGCCGTGGCCGAGGAGGGCACGCACGACCAGCTCCTGCGGATGGAGGGATACTACAGCCGGACCTGGCAGCTGCAGCAATTGGAAGAGGAGATCCATGCGCTCTGAGACAGTGGCCCAGCACGAGGAACAGCCGGGGCAGGGTTACGGCCCGGGCCTCTGGCGCGACCTGGCCCCTTTTATCCGGCCCTACGCCCTGCTCTTTTTCCTCTCCCTGGTGCTGGTGCTGATCATTACCGCCTGCGAGCTGGCCGTCCCCTACGTGACCAAGACCGCCATCGACCGCTACATCGTGCCCCAAACCACGGCTGCGCAAGGCTCCAGCCAGTCCGACTCCCGTGTCTATAGCGCAGTCCTGGACAGCGAGGCCAAGCGGCGGGTGGTCCAGCGGCATGCGGATGTTTTCCGTGTGGAGGGAGACAGGGCGCGCATCGACTACAGCAGGCTCTCGCACCTGCCGGAAGAAGACATCCGAATCCTGCGCAGGGACGATCTAACGGGCATCGGTTGGATCACCCTGTTCTTCCTGGGGCTCATCTCGGCCAACTTCGGGGTCAGCTTCCTGCAGCGACTGGTCATGGAGTACACCGGACAGAGGGTGATGTACGACATTCGGGTGCGCCTTTTCCGCCACATACAGGGGCTGTCCCTTTCCTTCCTCAACAGGAACCCCGTGGGCCGGCTAGTGACCCGTGTCTGCAACGACGTGAGCAACATGCACGAATTCTTCACCAACTTCATCTCCTTCGTGCTCAAGGACGTGATCATGCTCGCGGGCATCGCGGGGGTGCTTTTGTTCATCAATGCGGAGCTGGCCCTGGTCTCCTTCTCGGTGCTTCCCCTTGTGGCCCTGGCCTCGATCTATTTCGGCCGCAAGGCCCGCGATGTCTTCCGCTCCCTGCGCATCCGCATCGCTCAGATCAACACCCGCTTCGGAGAGATGATCGACGGCATCCGGGTGATTCAGCTCTTTCGCCGCGAGGGTGCCAACGACCGCGCTTTCCGGGAGCTGAACCGGGAGTACTATCTGGACGGGATGCGGCAGATCCGGATCCTGGCCGTGTTCATGCCCGTGATCGAGGTGCTCAGCTTCATCGCCATTGCCGCGGTCATCTATTACGGCGGGGGAGAAGTAATCGCCCGGAATATGAGCCTGGGGACCCTGGTGGCCTTCATCTCCTACATCCGCATGTTCTTTCGTCCCATCCGGGATCTCACCGAAAAGTACAACCTGATGCAGAACGCCCTGTCCTCCGCGGAGCGGATCATGCTCATCCTGGGCAGCGGGGAGCGGATCCAGCCGCTGCCGGAGGCGGGCAAGGAACCCGTGGATACCGGGGCGCTGCAACGGCTGGACCTGGAGGGGGTGCATTTCTCCTACAACAGCGACAACCCGGTCCTGCGGGACGTGTCCCTGTCCGTGGCAGCCGGGGAGAAGATCGCCCTTGTGGGACCCACCGGCTCGGGCAAGACCTCGGTGATCAACCTGCTCCTTCGCTTCTATGATCCCGAGGCGGGCCGCATCCTGGTCAACGGCACGGACCTGCGCCACATGGACCTTGCTGCCTGGCGGTCCAGGATCGCCCTGGTCATGCAGGATCCATACCTCTTCGCCGGGACGGTGCGGGAAAACATCCTGCAGGGCAATCCCTTCCTCTCCGAGGAGGGACTGGAACGTGTCGTGGACCGGGCCAACTGCCGCCGCCTGGTGCGCCGCCTGCCCCACGGGCTGGACTCGCGGCTCTCCAGCGGCGGGGGATCCCTGTCCGTGGGCGAGCGCCAGCTCCTCTCCATCGCCCGGGCCCTTGCCCGGGACCCCGAGCTCCTGGTCCTGGACGAGGCCACCTCGGCAATCGACTCCGAGACGGAGCAAAGCATCCAGCAGGCCCTTTCCCGCCTGCTTCGGGGCAGAACGGCTATAACCATTGCCCACCGCTTGGCCACGGCCAGACACGCGGACCGGATCCTGGTCCTGCACAAGGGCCGCCTCGCCGAATCCGGCACCCACGAAGAGCTCATGCGGGCCCAGGGAATCTACGCCAGATTGACCCGGATGCAGCAGTGACGGTTCCGGGTTCCCCGTTCCCCGTTCCGGGTTCCCAGGTTTCAAGTTAGGCGTCAGGGGGAATCAGTGGATTCATGAGGGGAGATTGCTCCTCTCTGGTCCGACCTCCGACCTCAGACCTCCGATCTCTGAGTTCCGTTCCCCGTTCTGGGTTCTGCGTTCAAAGTTCCGGGGTTCCGGATTTCGGCGATGCGTGTTTTGTACCTTCATTGCCCCTCTCCCCGGGGTCTGCTATCCTAAAAGAGAATATCCCTGAGAGCCTCGGGAACTGACAAACAGTTAGCCGGAGGAACCATGGTCCAACGTCGGCAAATCCTGGACACAGCCCTGCGCGTGAGCGCGGCTGCCGCAGCCGTGGCCTGTCTGGGCGGCCTGCCCGCGGCGGCACTCGCCCGTAACGCCAGCAAGCGGGTCCTGTCCGAGGGCACGGATCCAAGCAGCCTGCTCTACTCTGATCCG
>JAIPDU010000113.1 GCA_021737525.1 Desulfohalobiaceae bacterium
TGTCTCTCCTTGGCCCGGTTTCTACCGCCCCGTTCGCCCCTCTCGCTGCGTTCGGTGCAGGGACGACAGTCCAGGGAGCGATAGCCCTGCTCATACAGGGAGCAATAGGGCAAGGATTCGGCCAGGATGAAGGACCAGACATCCATCTCCGTCCATTCCAGGATAGGGTTTGCCTGAAGGAACTCCGGGTCCTGCCTGGACTCGAGCTCGCAGCGTCCGCTCCTGCCTGAGTGCTCGTCCCGACGCAACCCGGTCAGAAGGACGGTCGCACCCATCTCCGTGACAGCCCGGCGCAGGGGCTCGATCTTCAGATAGCGGCAACAGTCCGCGGGATCATTCCCCGGCTTTTGGGGCATACTATCGGTATCCGCTCCGGCTCGTTGTTCAGTTAGGCCCCAACGCTCTTTCAGGCTGTCGCAAAATCGGTCGATTTCGGAAAATTCCAGGCCTGTTTCCACCCGCAGCGCCTGCGGCCCGGGCGCGCTGTCGGGGAAAAGGTCCCGCAGAGTCGTTTTCCACAGCCATAGTACCACAGTGGAATCCTTGCCTCCAGTCCAGGCCACGTAGACCGAGGACGGGTCCTTGTCACGCGCAATGCGCTGGAGCCGCTCCCTGGAGCGCTCCACCTTCTCCGGAAGAGACAGGTTTTCTTCGGGCATTCTCGTCATCCAGAAACATTGATTACGATGAAGAAATCATCGCCGCAAAGGTGAGCAAAAGGCCAAAAGAAAAGGGGGTGGGTGGTTGCTGAAAAGGGTGAGTGGTGAGTAAAGAGCCGGCGAGGGGACTTGAACCCCTGGCCTGCTGATTACGAATCAGCTGCTCTGCCGCTGAGCTACGCCGGCTTGCTTCGCCTTGAATGCCAGTTAGCAGGATGAGCGGAATTCGTCAAGAAACTGATTGCGGGCGTAGGAACGAGGGAGATTCACGTTCCCTCGGGCCGTCCCGGAAAGGGAACTTTCGGTTAATACAACTCGATCCTGCCGGCCTGGATCATCTTGGAGATCCTGCTCAATATGTCCTTATCCAGAATGTACCGCGAATTCAGATTGAGCCGGTTCTGCGTTCTTGTCAGCGCCACGTAGAGGAGATTGAGCTCCTCCCTGGGAATGCGCATCCTCCCGCCCGAGGCGGACTTGCGCAGGCACTCCCCCAGATCCAGAAAATCCCCCATTACCTCCACGGACTCGAACTCCTGCCCTTTGGCCTTATGGGCGGTGGTCACCACGATATCCGCATCCTGCTGCCGCGAAACGCAATTGGCCCGGAGAAAGCGGTAGATCTCCTCCGCTTGCCTGTGTTTTTTGGCAATCTCCAGCCTCGTCTTCAGGTCCAGCTCGTTGGCCTCATCCACATAAACCACGAATTCCTCGGCTGAGGAAAAACGGCGCATGAACGGATCCCGCAGCTTTTCGCCGGAGCCGTCCAACAGCTTGCGGGCGTCCACGATCGCCTGGAAGTTGTAGGAATCAAATCCCCCCAAAAAATGGACCCGGTTCCTTTTCAGGTCCAGATTGGCGGCAATATCCAGAACCAAGGCATTGGTCCGGGCAATATAGGCATGCTGACTGTTGGTCACCCTGGGACGCGAAAGCCCTCGGAAGGGCTTGGGCGCTCCCAGCAGCCATAGATACTGGTTCGCTTTTCTGGCCGCATCCTCCGGACACCGAAAGGACTGGGTCAAGTAGAGGTGTCTTGCCGAGCCGCGCAACTTCCTCAAGGAGTCCACCGCACCCTTCCACCCGTAGATCTGTTGATGCGAATCTCCCACGAAGACCTTTTTGGCCGGCTGGCTGCAGACGATGTCGATCAGGCAATCCGTAAGATCCTGGGCCTCGTCCACGAGAATATAGTCATAGGGCAATTCGGCCCCGTTCAGGTGAAACAGCTTGAGATAAACGTCATGGGGCACGGTTCCTGTTCCGCCGGGGTCCGTTGTCCTGTCCCACAGCTTGGAAAGGGCCTTCAGGATCCGCGACTTCTCGGCCTTGTTTGCGACGTTGTAGCTCAGCTCCCGGAATTCCCGCGCAGCAGAGTTCAGATACTTGTGAAAGGCATCCAGAACCTGCCTGGCCCGGAACAGGTTGGAGGCTATATTCATGTCCCGGAGATCGTATACCCGGAGATGGCCCAGGCGATGCCGGAACCGGACCCCCTCGGCAGCGAAGGCCAGGGAATGGATTGTCCTTGCCTCCACGCCCGGCATATCGCTGAATTTTCGGTTTGCCTCCTGGGCGATTGCCCTGTTGAAGGCCAGATAGAGGATGCGGCTGTTCGGGCGTCGCTCGGCGAACATGCGCAAAGTGGCGGTCTTGCCGGTCCCGGCGAAGGCTGAAACAAGGAGCGTTCCCCGGTTTTCCGGCTCCGCCTGTATGATATCCCACTGCTCCGGTGTTGGTTCCATGTGGCTTTCCCGATTGGCTACAGTCCCTTGGAAAGCGGGGACATAGGCTTGCGCAGGGCGAAGAGGAAGTCGGCAAGCGCCTGTTTTTTCCCCTCCTCCCACTCTCGCTCGAAATACACTCCGTAACAGGAGCAATCCTCCCTTGCCTGGCTGTAGATCACCCGAGCCCTGGGAACATGGATCCTCCCTCCAAAATGGAGACACACTCCGCTCTCTGGGTCATGCACACGGGGCAGTGAGAGCTGCGCATTCTCCAAGATATCTCCGGATTCCAAAGACGTTTCGCACAGAATCCGCAAGCCGTTCCAGGAAATGTCGTGGACCTGCATCCAGCCCAGAAAAGCCTGGTGGTCCGGCCAGATCCAGTAGCGACGCAAACTCCTCCGCTCCTGGTAAATCGTCTCCGGCTTCTCCGCGAGAAGAACCGTTTCCTCCTCTCCCATGCCGCCAAGCACCCGCGTTTCGAAAAAATAGGTTTCATGGTTGTGCTCGAAGCCGAAACGGACCCTGGCGTGCTCACGCAGGAAGGAAGTACCCTCCCCATTGGGGGAAAGATCGGACAGGCTCAGGGTGTAGCGTCTCAGCTTGCGCACCAGGAAATGGTGCGCCGCTTCCTCGCCAAGCTCATCCGGCAGATAGAGGGCCAGCAACGGACGCTCGTCCCGGCTGAATTCCTTGAGCAGTCTGCGACAGGAGTCTCCGGTCAGCTCCATCCCCTCCACGGAAAAGAAGTATTCCGCGGGTACGCGATCCGGCCTCCGAAAATCCTCGGCCAATTGGGCTCCGACTCGCTTACTCGAGACCTTGCGGGAATGGAACAGGGGCATGCCTCTCACCGTGCAGTGGTATGAAACTCGTGATCCTAAACCGTGAACCGGAAAGCTCCTAACAGGCTGAAAAAGTCCTTATTAGGCAGGGCGTTCAAAAATTCCAAGTGCAAGGCGCAAAAAAAGTTCAAGGTCGTAGCGTAGTTAGCCTACGTGAGAGTTTGAACTTTTTGAAGCAACGCCGCAATTGGAAGATTGGGGGCGCCCTGCTAAGGCGAGGGGATTCGGATCCCCGACCCGCTGATGACAGATCAGCTGTTCCGCCGCGAAGCTACGCCGGCCAAAATCTCCGCGAGATTCCCGGAGCGCCGGGCAATGAGCTCCGGGGCGCGGGACACGGCCTCCTCAATGGATGTTTCCGCATCACACAGGCTCAGTGCGTGGCTGATGCCAGTCTTGCGCCACTCGGCTTCACTGAGGCAGATCCTCCCGGCAATCACTGCGACGCGCACGCCATGGCATTCCGCCGCCTGGAGCACTCCCGAAACCACCTTGCCCCGCAGGGACTGCTGGTCCAGGCTGCCCTCCCCGGTCACGACCCAATCCGCGTCGCGGAGCTCGGTATCCAGGTCGCTCACGGAAACGATTCGGCTAATGCCCGGGACCAAACGCGCTCCCAGAAAAACCGACGCTCCCGCGGCGAGACCTCCGGCTGCCCCGCCGCCGGGGATATCCATCTCCGCCCCGAGCTGCTTCTTGGCCAGACCGGAAAGGCGGGCCAGTCCGCGCTCCAGCGCGGCAACCTCTGCGGGACCAGCCCCCTTCTGCGGACCAAAGACGGCTGCCGCGCCGTGCGGGCCGAGCAAGGGGTTGTCCACGTCGCACAGGACCTCGATGGGAGGCAAGTCCGGACCGGCCTGCTGCAGGATCCGATGCAGCCCTTGCAGCGAGCCGCCGCCGGGTTCCAGGGGGCGCTCATGCGCATCGAGAAAGCGCCAGCCCAGGGCTGTTGCGGCGCCGACTCCCCCATCCACTGTTGCGCTTCCACCCACTGCCAGGAGGATGCGCTCGGGATTCTTCCCTAGAGCCGCGCGAATGAGTTCCCCGGTGCCGTAGGTGCTGGCGCGCAAGGGATCGTACTGCCGGGGCAGGAGCAGACACAGGCCGCTGGCGCTGGCCATTTCCACCAGGGCCTCACTCTCATTGGGGAACCAAGCGTATCCCGCCCGGACGCGGGATTCGCCCAAAGGGCCCCAAACCGGGCACTCCACCCACTCCCCGTCCCGGCAGGCAAGCACGGATGCGGCCGTGCCCTCGCCCCCGTCCGCGAGCGGTCTCGTGGCAAGGACATCGCTCTCGGCACGCCGGCTGCGCCAGCCCGCGACCGCCGCCTCGCAGGCCTGACGCGCTCCAAGCGATCCCTTGAAGGAGTCGAAGGCGAAGACGATCTTCACCGCACCCGCTCCCATGGCTCAAAATATCCCGGAAGAACACCCTCAGTCACAGCCGCCGAGAAATATGCATTTGCGCAGAGCGAGGAGGAAATCGTTCAGCTTTTTGGTATCTTCGTCCGGCCATTCCCGATCAAAAAGCAGACCGTAATATTTCCACTTTCCCTGTTTGTTCTGGTAGGTAACCATTGCCCGGGGGACCTCGATCTCCGCTCCCGAATACAAGCTATCCCCGGTTTCGAGGTCCTGAACCTGAGGCAGGCTCAACACGGCATTCTCCAAGGCCTCGCTGGCATTCAAGCCCTGCTCGGTAAAAACCTTCAGCCCTCTCTGGGAGATATCCAGGACAGCCATGTCCTTGAAAAACGCCTCGTAATCCGGCCAGAGCTTGTAACGCTGATGGCTCCTGCGCTCCTGAAAGATCGTCTCCGGCTTGAGGGCGAGATAGACCGGGTCCTCGCCCTCGATACGAGCAAGCACCTCCGTCTGGAAGACATAGGCGTAATTGCGGTGCTCGAACCCGAAGCGCACCAGGGAATGCTCCCGTAGAAAGTCGCCGCTTTCCCGATCAAGGGAAAGATCCAGGATATTCAATGAGTTGCGCCCCAACCTCTGCACCAGGAATTCGCGCGCCTCTTCGCGCTCCTCCTTGGGCAGGTAGAGATAAAGCATGGGGCGTTCGGTCTGGCAGAATTCCTCGAGCAGAACGCGGAGGCTGTCTCCGGTCACTTCCAGCCCTTCCATGGCGACGGGATATTGAGCCGGATCCCGCTCCAGCTCCCGAAAATCCTCTGCCAGATGGAACCTGTCCTGCCAGTCCGGCTTCTTCTGCCGTCGAAACAAGGACATACCTTTTTCCTCCCCGCGCCTGCGCGCATTTCCCAGTCCCGCAAACATTTTCCCCGGGACTGCAGCAGTGGATGCGTGTCCGGAACGGATGCCGGAAGGGAGCACTCCATGCCCTCAGGATATATAGTCTTGTCCGAGTCGGGTCAACTCAAGCCAGGCTGAATTTGTTCTCATAAGAATAAACCGCCAAGGCGCCAAGAGCGCTAAGGAGGCGCTAAGGAAGAGTTTTCCTTTGCCGGGTTAACGGCAAAGGAAAAGGCTTCGCCTGACGGCCTGATATTCGACAGCGAAGGCGCTCTTTGCTTTGCGGGCGTTCCCGCAAAGCAAAATATCTTCCCTTGGCGATACCCTTGGCGTCCTTGGCGTCTTGGCGGTTAAAAATGCCCCAAGGGAGCGACACATAATTGCATTGGTCTTTATCTTGCGCTGTTTCGTGAGCCTGTTTCTCCCCT
>JAIPDU010000114.1 GCA_021737525.1 Desulfohalobiaceae bacterium
GTTCCCCGTTCTGGGTTCCCCGTTCAGGGTTCCAGGTTGTTGAAGAGGATCAGAGCTCAACGCGCGAAGGGCTACAAGGTTTTCAGCTTGGGCGGCTCGCTGGTCTCCTCATCCCAGGGGCCCAGCTCGTACACACGCACCTTGCGGCTTCTGGGGAACTCCTTCCTGAGCATTTTCTTGAGCGTCTTTTTGACCTTGTCCCCGGGCACAGTCAAGCGGTCCTGGTAAAATCCGTTCTCCAGGAAAAGGAAGCTGTCCTCGTCCTGTTTGCGGATGATGACGCTTCGGTTGCGCTTGTAGGTCCGAAGATCCAGGGCGTGGCCGCTGGGGAGTTTGTCCAGCTTGGCCAGCACAGCCGGGATGAGGGCGGATACGTCGAGCATCGTCTCCAGTGTCCGGTGGAGTGGTTGTCAAATTCGAGTCGCAACCTGGACTTAAATGGTGGACAGATTTTCTCTCAAGGGGTTAGCATGTACTCGAGGATTGGAATAGGGCGGCGATCTTACGGCCGCGAGCAAAACCCAAGGAGACGGTCATGAGCCATCATTACGCTAAGGTCACCATGCAGGGCAATCCGGTCACCCTGCAGGGCGACTCGGTGCAGCCCGGAGACAGGGCCCCGGATTTCGAGGTGACGGACAACGATCTCAATCCGGTGACCCTGGCCGACTATTCCGGCAGGGTTCTCATCCTTTCCTCCGTGCCCTCGCTGGATACTTCGGTCTGCGACATGGAAACCCGCCGCTTTAACAATGAGGCGGCCAACCTGGGGGAGGAGGTGACCATACTGACCATCAGCATGGACCTGCCCTTCGCCCAGAAGCGTTGGTGCGGAGCCGCCGGAGTGGATCGGGTGATCACCCTGTCCGATCACCGCCTGGCCTCCTTCGGGCAGGCCTATGGGGTATTGATCAGCGAATTGAGGCTCTTATGCAGGGCGATCTTCATCGTGGACCGAAACGGAGTGCTGCAGTATATGCAAATAGTGCCCGAAATCACCCAGGAGCCGGATTACGAGGATGTGCTGACAACAGTGCGGAAATATATATAGGGCTCTTCCGCCCTGCAACGGCACATACCGGATATCTCCCGGTGCGGCGGTCAGTTCTTCGACCGGAGCTCGATTGCGGTGCGGAATCCCACGTTTGAGAATCCCTCCCATGATCGCCGCTTGAGATAGGATTCCCGCTGATCGAGGTCGCCGACCCCGCCGTGGATATGGAGCTCGATCCGCTCCTCGCCGGTGACGGCCATGGTCCACTCGTTCACGTTCCCGCCCAGCCCGTGGATGCCCAAGGCGTTGGCCCTTGTGGCTGAAACGTTGCGTATGGCGTTGCCCCCGTCCGTCTCCCTCCCAGGGACTTCCTGCCCCCCCATGTGCTCGTCCATCATCATGCCGTGCCGGCTTTCGGGACTCTGTCTCTCCTGAAGTCCCTGCCCGGCGGAGCCGGCCTGGAGCGCTCGCCACCACTGGGCCATGGTGGGGATGGACCGGCCGTGGAACTTGGCGTAGGCCATGGCCCCGAGGGCGGTCACCCGCACCACGGGCTTGGACACCGCTTCCGAGGCGAGCTTGAATTTCCCGTCTCGATACCTGATGGGCTCATACCCCTCGCGGACCTCCCCGAGATAGAGCCAGACCCGGCCGTTGCGCCACACAGCGTTGTCGCGGACGACCAAGTCGGAAATATTGCGCAGGAATTCGACATAGAGGTGATTGGTGACCTTGGTTTCATCCAGATAGAAGTCGGGCACGGTCACGGTCAGCTCGGCTGTTTGCTCCTCTGGTGACTGCTGGTCGTTTTGGGGTATGCGGGCCTCTCCACCGGGCACAAGGCGCAGGGCCATCCCGTCGCTGCCGCGGATGGTTTTGGGAGGGGACCCCTCCTCTTCCAGCCGGGGAAGACGGGTCGGCTCCCTGGAGGAAAAGTCGAATTCAAATGCCCGGGACGGGACCATGCCTTCCCTTGCCTCTTGAGACGTTTGAGGCCCGCTGCTGGAATCCATGGTGTAGAGGTGGGTTCCGAAGATCCCGGCCAGAAGAAGGACTGCGGCACCACCGACTGCGGCGGTAAGGATGAGGCGGCTCTTGTAGCGCTTGAAAGCGGAGGCTTTTTCCAGGTAGTTCGCCTCTTCGAGGATCCGGGTCAGCTCCGTGCGGAGGTCTTTGACCGAGGGGGTCCGCTGACTGCGATCCTTGGCGGTGGCGTTTCGCACAACCCTGTCCAGATCGCGGAACATTGGGGTCGTGGGCGGGCTCAAATGAACTGTTTCGAAGGGCTTGTTCCGTTCCGGGGTCATCCTGCCCTCGATTGCCTCGTAAAGGATCTTGCCCAGGGCATAGACATCGGTGCGGCCGTCAGTCGTGGCCAGGTCCAGGAACTGTTCCTCGGGCATGTACGGGGGAGTCCCCATCATGTGGAAGCTGCGGGTGATGTTTTCCAGATTGTGGCCTCCGGCGAGCCCGAAGTCCGCGATTTTGGGTATCTCGCCGTCTATGAGGACGTTCTCCGGCTTCATGTCCCTGTGCACAACGCCCTGATGGTGGACCGCCTCCAGGCCGTGCAGAACGGGGAAGAAGGAGTGCCTGAGCCATTCGGCGAGTGCCCGCTCCTCCTGCTGGAATCCCTCCTCTGGCATGCCCCTGCGCAAGGTGGGGCCGGGGACGTATTCCATGACGATGTAGTCCAGGGAGACGCCGTCCACCTCGACCTGCCCCAGATCGTAGACCTGCAGCACATTGGGATGCCTTATCCGGGCCATAACCCGCACCTCGCGCCGGAACCTCTGCAGCTCGGACTCGTATTCCTCGTCCCTGCCCTCCAGGCTCCTGAGGAACTCTCGGGACATGACCTTCAAGGCCACATGTCGGTCCAGGTTGATCTGCCTGGCCAGATAGACCTCGCCCTTTCCGCCCTCGGCCAGGAAGCTGAGGATTTCCCACTTCTCGTGGAGGATTTGGCCTTCGGAGAGAATATGTTCTGAAGAGGTCATAGTGAGTTTTTGCCGGGGAAAAGTTTGTCCAGACCCTTGCTGTGTTGCGCGGCTGTCGTTTTACGGTCCATCTTGCCGGATTGTAAAGATGGTCCGCTGCGAAGGGGAGATTATGAGGAAAAGGCCAGTGGCGGCAATCTCTGCGACCCGAAGCGCAATACCGGAACATGCGGCCCCGGTCCGGCAGGCGAACGCTCAAGGGGGTCGGGCCGGGCCGCGGGACGGCCCGGTCCGGGGAGGCGCTATCCCTGTGCCGTAGCCTGGTTTGCCTTTTTGTACAGAGGGGACATGGCGCGCAGGGTGTCGACGATGTTCTTCAGGGCCCCGAGGAAACGATAGACATCCTCCTCCGTGTTCTCCATGCCGAAGGAAATGACCAGGGTGCCCTGGGCGTCGGCATGGCTGAGCCCCAGGGAGAGCAGGACATGCGACGCCCTAAGGGACCCGGTCGCACAGGCGGACTTTGTGGCAACCGCGATGTCCTCCTCGCTGAGCATGAGCATGACGCTCTCGCCCTCGATGTACTTGAGGGAGATGTTCACCAGATAGGGCAGGCTGTGATCCAGATTGGTATTGATGATATACTCGTCGATGTAGTTGGGCAGCTCCTCGAGCAAAAGGCTTTTCAGGCGGGAGAGATGCTCCTGTCTGGTGTCCATGTTGCGCAGGGCGAGCTCCGCAGCCTTCCCATGGCCGATGATGCCGATCAGATTCTCCGCTCCGGCGCGTTTGCTGTTTTCCTGGGTCCCGCCGTCGAGCATGGGGAAGAGACGAGTACCCCGGCGGATATAGAGCCCGCCCACTCCAGTGGGCCCGTACATGGTGTTGGAGGCGAAGCTCAAAAGATCGGCCTGCAGCTCCTGGACGTCCAGGGGCACGATGCCCACGGAATCCACCGCGTCCGTGTGGAACAGGATGTGGTTGTCCTTGACGACTTTGCCGATTTCCTCAATGGGCTGAATGGTGCCTGTCTCGTTGTTGCTGTGCATGATGGAGACGAGGATGGTCTCGTTCGTGATCGCCTTCTCCACCTCCTTGGGATCGACGCGGCCTCCCTGGTCAACTGGAAGGGAGGTGATCTTGAATCCGTGGGAGGAGAGCCGTTTCAGACTGCGGTGGACGGCATTGTGCTCGATGTTCGAGGCAATGATGTGCTTGCCCTTTTCCCTGTTGGCGAAAGCCACTCCCTTCAGGGCATGATTGACGGATTCCGTGCCGTTGGAGGTGAAGACGATCTCCTTGGCGTCCTGGGCTCCCAGAAGCTGAGCGGTCTTCTGCCTGGCGTCCTCGAGCAGCTCCGCAGCTTGCTCTCCCGCCTGATGCTGGCTGGAAGGATTGTGGTAATCGCTCTGGATCGCCTGGATCATGGCGTCCTTGACTTCCGGGAGCAGGGGATTGGCGGATATATGGTCCAAGTTGAGGAATGTCATGGTCTTTCCTTCCTTTTTTCTTAATGTTCCTCACCAAGATCGCTTTGGCAGGCCTTGCAGAACGTGGGGAAATCGTCGCCCAGCTCAACGTCGCAGTAGGGGCAGTAGCACCTCTCCCCCTCGCTGTGCTCGTGGCTTTCCTTGCGCTGGGGTTCCGGCTCCTTCAGACTCACGCCGTCCCTGCGGCTCTCGTAGTCCTGTATTGCCTGGTGGAGGGCGTCGGCGCCGAGGTTGGAGCAGTGCATCTTGTTCTTGGGAAGGCCTTCCAGGGCGTCGGCGATATCCTGGTTGGAGAGCTTCTTGGCCTCTTCCAGGCTTTTGCCCTTGGCCATTTCCGTGAGCATACTGGATACGGCAATGGCTGATCCGCACCCGAAGGTCTGGAACTTGATGTCATCGATTTTGTCGTCTTTCACTTTGAGGTAGATGTGCATCATGTCCCCGCACAAGGGATTGCCCACCTCGCCGACACCGTCGGGATTGTCCATTTCCCCCACATTGCGAGGGTTCTTGAAATGGTCCATGACTACTTGGTTATACATAGGGTTCCTCCAAAGTTTCGGGTTTTTTGTGGCCAAAAGCGCGGGTGGTGATCCTGTCCCTTGCGGCCTTTCCGGATCCGGCTCTCTCCGGGAGGTTTTGCCCATTGCCGGAGAGGAGTGCCACTGGAGCAAGGCTGCTGTCCCGGTAGCACAAATGGTGCTCGCAAAGAAGAGGATGCCCGAGTACTCATAGGATCATCTATTATGATAGGCCATCTGGTTCTTGGAGACAACCCGCCGGGGATCCACAGTCCGGATGCTATCCCGGGAAGGATTACTTTAGGGCAGGAGAACAGCAAAAGTGTTGATCCCAATAAGGACGAGGATGTCCCTGGAGCGAAAGCAGTGTTTGAGGATTCCGGCGGCAACTGCAAAGAGTCCCTTCCCGCTGTCCACAATCCTGTGCGTGAAGTCCAGGGTGACCAGGGCGTTCGGAACCTGCTGCAGAACGGATTCCATATAATGGCGGCGCGTTGTGTTTTCTTCGGCCTGTCTCCGGCATTCGTCGCGTTCCCTTTCCAGTTCCTCGATCCGCTGCATCAATTCTTGCCTGGTTGCCTTCTGACTTGCAGCGGATCCTTTTCTTTGCATTGTTTTCCGATTTGGGTATGGTTTGTTCATACAAGTACATGCCTTATGCTGTTTCGCGGCCCGGAGAAAAAAGCCCCGTCCCCGGGTTCTTTTTGTGGGATTGTTGTCCCCCTGCGTTATTCCCGGCCTGTCTTGCTTCATTTATTCTGAAACAAAGGGGTCGCAGAAGGGCAATTGGCTGGTTATTCTGGCCCCGATTCCGTGTCTTTCCAGCAGATCCCTGAATCGTTCCGCCTTGTGACTGGAGAGTGTGGAGATCACTAGAAGCTGGGCCCTGTGGGTCTCGTCCCAAACCCAGT
>JAIPDU010000115.1 GCA_021737525.1 Desulfohalobiaceae bacterium
TAGTCCAGCTTGCCGCGGCTCAGGGAGAAGGGCAGGGGAAGGGCCTCATGTTTGGCCTGGAGATCGATGTGCCGCAGCTTGGTGTTCCACTGCACATCCTCCCCTCTCTTGGTCATACTGAAGGAGGCGTCCGCTTCGCCCTGCAGGGATTCGATCCGTCCCAGCTGTTTCTGCAGCTCGTCAATGTCCAGGTTCCGATCCAGAAGCTGCACTGTTTGGGCCAGATCGAGCCGGCTTTCCAGGTAGAGGCAGAGCGGGTCCACATCCTCCCCAAGGCCCATGGCGGCCCTGCCGGAGGTGATTTTGCTTTGACCGAGCTCAGCTGAGAGATCGGCCAGGCTCAGGGCGTTTTCCACGATATAGAAAGTGCCACTGGCCCGATCCAGCTCGATGTCGGGCTTGGGAAGGTCGATTTTCCCCTCCTCCAGTCGTCCCAGGATGCTCAGGTCCGCCAGAAGGGCCTCCTTATCCTTTCCGGATGTGGTGATTCTGGCCCAGGGGAGCCTTCCACTCCTAATGATGGAGAAACTCTCGATGAAGTCCTCTTCAGGGAAAAGTCCCTTGCAGGTGGCAGCCAGGGAGGAAATGTCCATCTCCCTCGCCCTGATGTCGAGACTCACCTTCCCCTGGGCCGCACCCAGGGACAAGGTACCGTCCAGTCCGGATTGAGGCGTGTTCAGATCCAGGTCCTCCAGGTGAATGCGGGTTTCTCCGTCATGGCCGGAAATGGAGGCAAGTCCGGATTGAAGGCTGATCAGCCCCGTGCCTTGAGGGCTGATCAGCTGAAACCTGGAGGGGTTCAGGCGCACGTCCGCCTTGTATTCGTTAGCTCCGGCAAAGGAGAAGTAGGCGTCCATGTTGATCCGGGAGGAACCGATCCATTGGTCGGCTGAGGAGGGGAGATAGGGAGCAAGCAGCTCCAGGCGCAGTTCCTCTGTCCGGAGAGAGCCCTGGATCTCTGAGCGTTGTCCCTTGCTATGAAGGGCCAGATCCAGCTTGCGGCTGATGTTGGATTCCGCGCGCAGATTGAGGCGGACCTCTTCGGTGATGTCCAGATCGGCATGGATTCCTTGGAAGTGGAGGACCCTCTCTCCGAAGAGCTGCGCCTCCCCGTTTCTGATCACGCCCTTCACCGCGGGCAGCGCGCCCAATAAGGCGGACAGCCCTCTGGGCTCTTCCGGTCGCGCCCAATTTACGGTTTTTTGGGGCATGCCCATAATTAGCGTGGGGCTTTGGATACCAAAGCTCTCCGGCCGGGGAGAGCCGGTGAAAAGGCTCAGGAGATCGGGGTACCCGTCCAGCCTTTTGATCTGGATCAGGGTATTGCCGGGGAGCACGACAGAGAGGTTTTCCAGGCTGATGTGCGGAAAGGGCAGTATGGCGACTTCAGCGCCTTCGAGATGGATCTCCGCCTCGGGGGCCCTGCTTTTAAGTCCACTGATCAGAAGATCGCGCACCCTTTCCTCATCGAGATAGTGAGGCAGGATCAGGACTGTGGCCAGGTAAAGCAGAGCCAGGCAAACAGTCGCGTGGATCAGGAAAAGCCCTGCGCACAGGGATGTTCGGAGGATATTGGAACGTGGTTGCATATATAGTGGAAAACTGGTCTACGGCATGGGCGGGTTGAACGCCGAGGGGGCTCTTTACGGCTTGCCTGAGGAATATCTTTAAGTGTAGCATAAAAGACCGGGCTGAACAAATAGGGACCGGGCGCATCCGCACTTTGGCCCCTGGATGGACGCCTCCCGAAAATCTCATGTCCAACGGGTCTGTCTATGCGAAAAATACTGCTTCTCACCTGCGTTTGTCTCCTGCTCCTGGGATCCGTGTCCCGGGCCGGAGAAAAGGATTATCTGGAACGATTCGAGGACCGGGTTACAGAGTTCCGCCTGGACAACGGTCTGCGTTTCCTCGTCCTGGAGCGCCACGAGGCCCCCGTGGCCAGCTTCGTGACTTTCGTGGACGCGGGGAGTGTGAACGAGCCGCGGGGCAAGACGGGAGTGGCCCATGTGCTGGAACACATGGCCTTCAAGGGGACGCCCGACATCGGGAGCAAGGACTGGGAAAGCGAAAAACCCCTTCTGGAAGAGATCCAAAAGGTTTATACCCGGATCAGGCGCTTGGAATCCGCGAGCGACACAAAGGAGCAGAAACTGCGGGAGCTCCGGGACAAGCTGGCAGCGCTGCGGGAGAAGGCAGGGAAATACGTCGAGTCCAACGAATTTTCCCGCATCATCGAGCAGGAAGGGGGTGTGGACCTCAATGCCGCGACTTCTCCCGACTATACCATGTATCAGTGCAGTCTCCCGGCGAACAAGGCCGAGTTGTGGTTCTACCTGGAGTCCAGGCGCATTGAAAACCCTGTGTGGAGGGAATTCTTCACGGAAAAGCAGGTGGTCCTGGAGGAGCGCCGAAGCCGGGTTGAGTCCAATCCCATCGGGCGGATGGTCCAGGAGCTCACATCCATGGCCTACGCCGCCCATCCCTACGGCAGCCCCACCATCGGCTGGACCTCGGATCTGGAGAGCCTGGGCCCGGAGGATCTGCAGGCTTTCCATGACCGGTTCTACCGTCCGAGCAACATCACGGTTGCAGTGGCCGGAGATGTGGATCCTCAGCACATCCGGGACCTCGCCCGGCGCTATTTCGGGCAGCTACCCGGCGAGGGCGAGCCAGTGCCGGATCATGTAACCACCGAGCCGGAACAGGAGGCGATAAAGCGCCTCAAGCAGACCACTGTGAACCAGCCCGCCTATGCCAGGGCCTATCACTCCGTGGAACACAGCGATCCGGATGCCCCGGTTCTGGAGTGCATGGCCCGGATCCTGGCGGAAGGGCGAACCTCGCGCCTGTATCAAAAACTGGTTCAGGAGGATCGCCTTGCCGCCCAGGTGATGGCCTTTAACGGCTATCCCGGGGACAAATACCCCTCGCTCTTCGTGATCTTCGCAGTGCCCAACAGGGATGTGGGCCTGGAGAAGCTGGAACAGGGGATCGAGAGCGAGCTGGAACGGCTCAGGGACAAGGGCGTGGATCCCAAGGAGCTGGACAGGGCCAGGACGGGGATCCGGGCGGAGCTGATTCGGGGGCTGGACTCCAATCTGGGGCTGGCCAAGTCCTTCGCCCAGGCAGAGGCCCAATTGGGCGACTGGCGCAGGGTGTTCACCTATTTGGACCGCGTGGAGAAGGTTACCCCGGAACAGGTGCGCCAAGCGGCCGAGACCTATCTGCGGAAGGAGAACATGACCGTGGCCAAGTTGGTCCACGAGGACGAGAAACAGACGGAGTAATCCATGCGGGTACAGCGAAGGACTGCTTTGCACGGGGCTGGCATCTTTTTGCTCTGGCTCGTTCTGGCCGGGCTGCTCTCGGCTTGCGCTCAGGATGTTCCCGGTCCCGAGAGCTACAAGGACTTGGATTTTGAGCAGCCCGTGACCTGGCCGGAGCACGATGTGCGCACCCTTGAGCTGGACAACGGAGTGCGCCTTTTCCTGCTCGAGAACCACGAGCTCCCCCTGATCGATATGCAGGTGACCATTCGCTCCGGTGCGATCGAGGTCCCCAAGGGGAAGGAGGGCCTGGCGGACGTCGCCGCCGACGCGATGCGAAGCGGCGGGAGCGAGGAATATCCGGGCAGGGAGCTGAACGAGCTTCTGGAGAACCGGGCCGCGAAGATGGGCTTCTCCTTTTCCCTCGATTCCGGCAGCGCCAGCCTCAATTGCCTGAAAAAGGATTTTCCCCGCCTCTTGCCGGTGTTCATGGACGTCCTGCAAAACCCCCGCTTCCCCGAGGGCAAGATCGCCCTGGCCAAGCAGCAGCTGCGAACCTCCATTTCCCGCCGCAATGACGAACAAAGGGATATCGCCCTGCGCAAGTACAAAAAGCTCATTTACGGCAGTGATTCGGTCTACGCCAGGGTGCCGCAGTACAAGACCGTGGATGCCATCGAGCGCGAGGACCTGGTGCGTTTCCACGACGAGGCGGTGCGGGCCGAAAATCTCTATGTGGGTCTGGTGGGGGACTTTGATGCGGATAAGATGCGGGATCGTCTGCGCCGGGCATTTTCCGGGGTGAAAGCGGACGGCAGGAATGAGCTGGACTTTCCCCGGGTGGACTACCGCTACGAGAGTTCCGTGCACCTCGTGGACAAGCCCAACGTGAATCAGACCTACATCCTCATGGGGCACATCGGCGATCTGCGGCGAAATCCGGATTACCCGGAGCTGCAGGTCCTCAACGAGCTCCTGAGCGGGGGCTTTTCCGGCAGGCTCTTCCAGGAGATCCGGACCAAGCGCGGCCTGGCCTATTCCGTCTTCGGCCGTTACGGATGCAACGTGGACTATCCGGGGATGTTCTTCGTGGGCGTGAGGACCAAGTCGGAGACGACCCTGGAGGCCATCCGCGCTGTCCGGAACGAGCTGGAGGCCATCCGCAGCGATGGTGTTGCCCCAAAGGAGGTTCGACAGGCCAAGGAACGCTTCCTGAACTCATTGGTGTTTAACTACGATACACCGGCCAAGGTCCTGCATAGACGGATGCGCTACGCGTACAAAGGGATGGATCAGGACAGCTTCAAGGAGTTGATCCAAGAGGTGAAAGGCGTGGATCAGGAGGGTGTCGAGCGGGTTGCCAGGGAGTATCTGCACCCGGAGAAGATGAGGATCCTTCTCGTGGGCAACAAGAAGGCCCTGCGGGACGAGCTCTCGGAAATGGAGGGAGAGGTCCGGGAGCTCGAGCTCTCCTCGGGTGAGGAAGTTTCCCGACAGTCGGGAATCTTGCGTTGACATGCGGCTCAAAACGAATAGTTTGAGCGGGACCAGGAAAGGACAAACAAAGGATGAATCCGCAAATGTCTAAAAAATCCACATTCCTTCAACTCAAAGAAAACGAGAGGGCCTACCGCAGAGATATTATCCTGAGCGCGGCGTTCCATCTTTTCGGCCAGTATTCCTTCCACGATGTGGGAATGCGGGATGTTGCCGAAGAAGCGGGGATTTCCCCGGCGTCGATCTATCGCTACTTCTCCAGCCGGGACGATATCCTGGTGGAGATACTCAGCCAGGAGATAAGCAACGGGCGCGAGAAGCAGTGGCGCAGGGTGGAATCCGGGGATACAACCCTGGAGGAGATCGCCGCGGGAATCGTGGATTTCTTCTGGGAGCGCGAGTCCACCCTGCAGATCGTGGGCCACTTCCTTTGGAACTACGACGTGGACGAGGAAGCCAAGCAGAAGTTCCGCGGCCTTCAGAAATCCTATCTGGATGAATTCGACAGGGTGCTTTTGGGAATGGGCTGTGAGGTGAAAAACGTACGCCTCTTGTCCAAGTCCTTTTTCGCCTCCCTTTTCGGGATCATCGCTTCCTACCGCAACTATCCCCAGGGAGCGGACACAGAGAATGCCTACAATAATCTCCATCTTCTGGCCCAAGCCACAGCAGGCATATTCAAGAACGGGATGCAGCACGTGGACCTGGAAGCCATTCACGGCGTGGGAGCCTCTCCCCATGCCCCAGGGCATGAGTAGCGGAAGGAAGCGGCGGAGGGGATGAGGCGCTGCAAAAGGTAGATGAAGGCTCGTTCAGCGCTTGAAGACTGCGGCGGCCCTATGGGGCGGATTCGGAGGTAGGCGAACAGGCAGCCGCCCGGGAGCGCCTATTCCTCCGCGGAATTGACCTGGATCAGCTCGATGTCGAAGTTCAGTGTTTTGCCCGCAAGCGGGTGGTTCGCGTCCAGAGTGACGTTCTCCTGGTCCATCTCGGTGACCGTCACGTAGACCACTTGGTCCTCCGGGGTGTTCAATT
>JAIPDU010000116.1 GCA_021737525.1 Desulfohalobiaceae bacterium
CTCCGGTTCTGAATTTTCTAAGGCTCCTCCTGCGGGGGCATCCCTGCCCCCACCCCTCACCCACTTTTGAGAAAAAGTGGGTGAGGGGTTTCCCCCACAGGAGGAGCCAAGAAAATTATGCAGAACCTCCACCTAAACGCTCGAAAAACCCCGTGGTGGCTTCTCCCTATCTATTCGAAATGGGTAATGAACTCTTCAGAAAATATTTTTATGCTGATCTGAATCAATAAGCGTATTGTGTGATTAAGGGTTTGTTTCGTGGGCGGAGAGATTAAAGGCAAAGGAGGCCGATGTGACAGGAGTAAGCAAGGTGGTGCTCGCCTATTCCGGCGGGTTGGACACCTCGATCATCCTGAAATGGATCAAGCAGGCCTACGACTGCGAGGTTGTGGCCCTGACCGCGGATCTGGGTCAGGAGGAGGAGCTCGACGGCCTGGAGGAGAAGGCCGAGGCCACCGGCGCTATTAAGGCCCGCGTCCAGGACCTGCGGGAGGAGTTCGCCCGCGACTTCGTCTTCCCCGCCCTGCGGGCAGGGGCTGTGTACGAGGGCCGCTACCTCCTGGGCACCTCCCTGGCCAGGCCCCTGATCACCAAGCAGCTGGTGGAGGTGGCCCGGGAGGAGGGTGCCCAGGCCATTGCCCACGGGGCCACGGGCAAGGGCAACGACCAGGTCCGCTTCGAGCTGGCTGCCATGGCCCTGGCCCCGGATCTGCAGGTCATCGCCCCCTGGAGGGAATGGGAGATGAGCTCCCGCTCCGATCTGCTCGCCTTTGCCCAGGAAAACGGCATCCCCCTGCCCGGTGGCGAGGGCGCCCCGTACAGCTGCGACCGCAACCTCATGCATCTGAGCTTCGAGGGCGGGGAGCTGGAGGACCCCTGGCAGGAGCCGGGTCCAGGGACCTTTGTTCTGACCCGTCCCCCGGAGGAGGCCCCGGACCGGCCAGAGGAAGTGAGCATCGATTTCGAAGCGGGCAATCCGGTGGCGGTGAACGGCGAGGCCCTTAGCCCGGCGGAGCTGATCCGCCGCCTGAACGGCCTGGCAGGCAGGCACGGCATCGGGCGCGTGGACATGGTGGAGAACCGCTTCATCGGGATGAAGTCCCGCGGGGTGTACGAGACACCGGGCGGCACCGTCCTGCACATCGCCAAGCGCGACCTGGAGGGGATCTGCATGGACCGGGAGAGCATGCATCTGCGCGACGGACTCATTCCGGAGTATGCCCGAATGGTGTACAACGGGTTCTGGTACGCCCCGGAGCGCAGGCACTTGCAGCAGATGGTCGACTCCTGCCAGGAGCGGGTCACCGGCACCGTCAGGGTCAAGCTCTACAAGGGCCAGGTGTATCCCGTGGGGCGCCGCTCTCCCTATTCCCTGTACAATCCGGAGCTGGCCACCTTCGAGAAGGATGAGGTCTACAACCAGGCCGACGCCGCGGGCTTCATCCGGCTGCAGGGCCTGCGCCTGCTCGCGGGGCGGGGCCAGGGGAATGGCACGGAGTGAGCGGAAGAGGAGAGTGAGCCCACGAAATAGCACGAAAAGACACGAAAAAAACCGAGAAGAGAAGATAGCTGCCCACGAAATAACACGAAAAGACACGAAAACCTTTTCTGTCTGAAAGACAGAAATATTTCTTTTTTCGTGATATTTCGTGTGTTTCGTGGGCAGTCTCTTCAGCGGGCTGACAGCCGACAACCCATTCGACAGGAAAGGGATCATGTGGAGCGGAAGATTCTCCAGGGACAGCCACCAACTGGTCCGGGAGTTCACCAACTCCCTGGACAACGACCGCGTTTTCGCGGAGCAGGATATCCAGGGCTCCGTGGCCCATGCCCGCATGCTGGGCAGGCAGGGGATCATCAGCCAGGAGGAGGCGGATCAGCTCGTCTCAGGGCTGGAGCGGATCCGCGAGGAGATCCGGGAGGGGAGCTTCCCCTGGCGCAGCGATCTGGAGGATGTCCATCTCAACATCGAGCACCGCCTCACCGAGATGCTGGGCCAAGTGGGGGAAAAGCTGCACACCGGCCGCAGCCGCAACGACCAGGTCGCCCTGGATCTGCGGCTCTATGTGAGCCAGAGGGTTCAGCAGTGGGAGGTTCTGTTGCGCAAGCTCGCCCGGTCCCTGGCGGATCAGGCACAGGAGCACCTGGAGACCGTCATGCCGGGGTACACCCACCTGCAGCCGGCCCAGCCCGTGAGCCTGGCCCACCATCTTCTGGCCTACGTCCAGATGCTCAAGCGCGACGGGCAGCGCCTGGCTCAGGCCCAGGAGCGGATCCGGGTCTCCCCGCTCGGGGCTGCCGCCCTGGCCGGAACCACCTATCCAGTGGACCCCGAGGCCACAGCCCGGGAAGTGGGGTTCGAGAAATGCTTCGCCAACAGCATGGACGCGGTCTCGGACCGTGACTTCGTCCTGGAGCCCCTGTTCTGCGCTGCAACGATCACCACGCATTTGAGCAGGCTCTGCGAGGAGATCATCTTTTGGGCCAATCCCTCGGTGGGATTCATGCGGCTTCCGGACGCCTTCGCCACCGGCTCCTCAATCATGCCCCAGAAGAAGAACCCGGATATCGCGGAGCTGATACGGGGCAAGGCCGCTGGAACATTCGGCGCGCTGCAGACCATGCTCAGCCTGCTCAAGGGGCTGCCCCTGGCCTACAACCGGGATCTGCAGGAGGACAAGAAACCCTTCTATCAGGCGGACGAGATCGTCACCGGGTCGCTCACCCTCATGGCCCAGCTCATCGCAGAAATCGAGTTTCTTCCGGACAGGATGCGCAAGGCGGTGAGCGCCGGCTACCTCAACGCCACTGAGCTGGCGGACTATCTGGTGGGCAGGGGCATCCCCTTTCGCACCGCGCACCACATCACCGGCAGGGCCGTGGCCTACGCCGAATCCCGGGACAAGGGGCTGGAGGATCTCACCTTGCGGGAGCTGCGCGGATTCTGCGAGGATGTGGACCAGGAGGTGTTTCAGGTGCTGGACCCGCATCAGGCGGTTGCCCGGCGCAACACTCCGGGAGGGACCGGGTTCGAGGCGGTGTCGCGCCAGCTCTCCGAGGTGCGGGCTTGGCTGGATTCGGAGGGGGAATAAAAAAAAGTCCCGGACCGAGCCCGGGACCCATGGCGGAAGCGTATAGGAGTCGAACCTACCGGCGACCTCTCGGCCGCCCACTGGATTTGAAGTCCAGGCGCCACACCGGTGACGTAACGCTTCCGTTGAGCCAGAAAAGTAACCACAAAACGCGCTTTTGACAAGCCCCCTGATCCGGGACCTGCGCCAGCTCGCGGGAGCCATCCGGGAAAACCCCCTGATCGAGCCGGAATGGACAGATCGACCCCCCTGTGTTACACATCTTTATTCATTCCAGGTACGCGATATAGCCCGGATAGTAATCTCCGCCGGGCTTTGACCGCTCCAATTCGGATGGAATAGTAACTGAAGCAGAAGTACACGGAGACTCTGATCGGGTGAAGGAGGCGACTTGAATAATTTCGTCAAAAATTTGATTTTGTGGGCCACCATCTCCCTGGTTCTTGTGGCCCTGTTCAATATGTTCAATCAGCCGCCGCAGAAGCAGAACGAGCTCGCCTACAGCCAGTTCCTGGCCAAGGTGCAGGAAGACGAGGTCGCTGCGGTCAAGATCAAGGGCAAGGAGATCACCGGGAAGCTGGTCAACGGGGAGCGATTCATGACTCACGCCCCCGAAGACCCGAACCTGGTGGAGAAATTGACAGCCAGGGACATTCGCATCGAGGCCGAGCCCCAGGAGCAGTCACCGTGGTACATGACCCTGATTGTCTCCTGGTTCCCCATGCTCCTGCTCATCGGCGTCTGGATCTTCTTCATGCGCCAGATGCAGATGGGCGGCGGGGGAGGAGGGGGCAAGGCCATGTCCTTCGGCAAGTCCCGGGCCAAGCTCGTTTCCGAGGAGGCGACTCAGATCAACTTCTCCGACGTTGCCGGAGTGGACGAGGCCAAGGAAGAGCTCCAGGAAGTCGTGGAGTTCTTGAGCAATCCCAAGAAATTCACCCGCCTGGGTGGGCGGATCCCCAAAGGGCTCTTGCTCGTCGGGGGGCCTGGTTCGGGCAAGACCCTGCTCTCCAAGGCGGTTGCCGGCGAGGCCGGGGTCCCCTTCTTCTCCATATCGGGCTCGGATTTCGTGGAGATGTTCGTGGGCGTGGGCGCCTCCCGGGTGCGCGACCTTTTTGTGCAGGGCAAAAAGAACGCCCCCTGCCTCATCTTCATCGACGAGATCGACGCCGTGGGCCGCCAGCGCGGCGCCGGCCTGGGTGGAGGCCACGACGAGCGGGAGCAGACCCTGAACCAGCTCCTGGTGGAGATGGACGGATTCGAGACCAACGAAGGGGTTATCCTCATCGCGGCCACAAACCGGCCCGATGTCCTCGATCCGGCCCTGCTCAGGCCGGGGCGCTTCGATCGGCAGGTGGTGGTGCCCAACCCGGACCTCAACGGCCGCAAGCAGATCCTGGAGGTCTACTCCAGGAAGGTGGCCCTGTCCAACGCCGTTGACCTGCAGATCCTGGCCAGGGGAACCCCCGGATTCTCCGGAGCGGACCTGGAGAACCTGATGAACGAGGGCGCCCTGATCGCGGCCAAGCGGAACAAGGACTACGTGGAGATGATCGATCTGGAGGAAGCCAAGGACAAGGTCCTCATGGGCAAGGAGCGGCGCAGCGTGATCCTCTCCGAGGAGGAGAAGCGCACCACTGCCTACCACGAGGGGGGACACGCCCTGGTGGCCCGCCTGTTGCCCAAATCCGACCCGGTGCACAAGGTATCCATCATCCCCAGGGGACAGGCCCTGGGAGTAACCATGCAGTTGCCCCTGGACGAGAGGCACAACTACAGCAAGAGTTACCTGGAGAATACCCTGGCCGTAATGATGGGCGGACGCGTTGCGGAACAGCTCTACCTGGATCAGCTGACCACCGGGGCGAGCAACGATCTGGAGCGGGCGACCAAGGTGGCGCGCAAGATGGTCTGCGAATGGGGCATGAGCGAGACCTTCGGCTCCGTTGCCCTGTCCGACAACGGCCAGGAGGTCTTTCTGGGCCGGGAGCTGGTCCAGCACAAGCAGTACAGCGAGGAGACCGCACGCCTAATCGACTCGGAGGTAAAAAAGATCATCCAACAGGCCTATGACCGGGCCATGGAGCTGTTGCGGGACAACGAGACCATCATGCACAATCTGGCCCAGGCCCTGTTGGACCGGGAGACCCTCAGCGGGGACGAGCTGACCCAGATCATGAACGGGGAGCAGCTGCCCCCACTGATCCAGGAAGGCCCATCCGCCTCCGGCTCCAGCTCCACTGGGTCGGGAGGACAGGACGGCGGAGCGGCCGGGGGTTCCGTAGGCTCCTCCAGCTCGGACCCGGAAGGCGGGGATGAGGATTTTACTCTGGAGGAGGATCCGGAGGACAGGTGACGGACGCCGGAAGTCGGAGACCGGAGGCCGGAAGTCGGAGGTCGGAGGTCGGAGATCGGAGGTCGATCAGAATCGGATGAAGAAATGCTGCATGCTGCATGGTACATGCGGAATGCGGATAAGCTTTCACAATAAAAAACGCGACAAAAATTTACGTTTTTTTGCGTTTACTGAATCACCGCCAGTTCGCGTGTGATCTGGGATAAGCCCCGGTTGATGAGGTCGTAAGCCTCTTCGATTTGTGAAGGCTGTTCAGCGATC
>JAIPDU010000117.1 GCA_021737525.1 Desulfohalobiaceae bacterium
GCTCCGGGACTGCCCGGTCCGAAATCCCGTGCAGCAAACGAGGTAATGCGCCATGAGCCAAGCCGATTTCGAGCCCAAGATCCTGTGCTTCCTCTGCACTTGGTGAGCCTACGCCGCTGCTGACCTGGCCGGGGTCAGTCGGTTTCAGTATCCCGCCAACATTCGTATTGTGCGGGTTATGTGCAGCGGAAGCGTCTCCATGCACCACATGCTGCTCACTTTCCAGGAGGGAGTGGACGGCCTGCTCGTGGGCGGCTGACACATCGGGGACTGCAATTACCTGTACGGTAATTACTCCGCCCGGAAACGGGTCCGCTTCCTCCGGCAGCTGCTTGCCTTCTACGGGCTGGACGAGCGGCGTCTGCGGACCGCCTGGGTCTCCTCAGCCGAGGCCGCGGAATTCGCCTCGGAGATACGCGACTTCATCTCGGTCCTGAAGGAGCTGGGCCCGTCTCCCATGAAACAGGGGCAGATCGAGGCCGCGGCCTGATGTCTTCCGTCGCCGCGGCGACGCAATCCATGGCAGGTTGTTGAAAAATCCCTATCAGACAGGGCGTTCAAAAATTCCAAGTGCAAGGCGCGAAAAAAGTTCAAGGTCGTAGTTTACCCCGTGAAACCTTCTTTTGTTTCACTGGGGAGTAGTTAGCCTACGTGAGAGTTTGAACTTTTTGAAGCAACGCCGCAATTGGAAGATTTATGGGCGCCCTGATAAATTCACACCCAGAGCGCGGATAGCACATGATCGAACAAGTGCAGCAGAAAGTGAGGGAGCTCCTGGAAGGGGGAACGATTCAGGGTTTTCTCGGGCTCCGGGAACAAAACGGCCACATCGTCCCCTATCTCTTCCAGGACCCCAAGGACCTGGAGGGCATGTCCCTGGGTGACAAGGAACGCCCTGGTGACGCCCGCTACCCCTTGACCAAGATCCTGCTCACCCTGGCCAGGAACGATCCCGGGGCCAGCCTGGGGATCCTGGTGCGCGGCTGCGACGAGCGGGCCCTGGAGTCCCTTGCCGCCTGGAACCAGCTGGACCGGGACAAGGTAGTCCCCGTGGGCATCGCCTGTCCCCGGGAGCTGGCCGAGGAATGCGAATGCGAGCGTCCCTATGCCAGGGAGCCGGTTGCCGGGGAGAAGACCGAGCCCGTGGCCTTCGCCTCCGTCGCCAGGCTCGAGGAACTGGAGCCCTCCGAACGGATGCGCCACTGGCTGCGGGAATTCGACAAATGCGTCAAATGCTACGGCTGCCGCGATATCTGCCCTGTCTGTTTCTGCCGCGAATGCAGCCTTGAGGACCAGAACCTCATCCGAACCCGCAATCTTCCGCCGGAAAACCCCGTTTTTCACCTCACCCGGGCCGTGCACATGGCCGGCAGATGCATCGACTGCGGCCTCTGCGAGCAGGCCTGCCCCGCGGAGATCCCGCTGCGGACCCTGTACAAGAAGGTGGGTCAGATCATGGAGGAGGAGTTCTCCTACCATACCGGCGAGACCTCGCAAAAGCCGCCGCTTCAGATCGCGGACGAGCAGTAGGACGGAAACCAGGGAACACGACATCCCGCGACCGAGGGAACCATGGAATACTCGAGCGTACTCACCACCTGCACCTATTGCGGCTGCGGGTGCAATTTCTATCTGGAGAATCTGGACGGCCGTTTAACCGGGACCATTCCCTGCAAGACGAGCCCGGTGAACCAGGGCAGGCTCTGCATCAAGGGCTGGAACGCCCACGAGTTCGTCCAGAGCGATCAAAGGCTCACCTCCCCGCTCATCCGCAAGGAAGGCCGGCTTGTCCCCGTCTCCTGGGAGGAGGCCCTGGACTACACCGCGTCGGAGCTTGCCGCGATCCGCTCCGAGCACGGCCCGGACAGCCTGGCCTTCCTCACCTCGGCCAAGGTAACCAACGAAGAAAACTTTCTGCTGCAGAAATTCGCCCGGGCCGCTGCAGGGACCAACAACATCGACCACTGCGCCCGGCTCTGACACTCCTCCACAGTGGCCGGTCTGGCCACGGCATTCGGCAGCGGGGCGATGACCAACTCCATAGGGGACATCGAGGAGGCGGACTGCATCTTCATCACCGGCTCCAACACCACCTCCTCCCATCCCATTATCGCGGACCGGGTCTACCGGGCGAAGGAGAACGGCGCCCGGGTGATCGTGGCCGATCCCAGGCGGATCCACATCGCCCGCCTGGCCGACGTCCACGTCCAGCAGAAGCTGGGAACGGATGTGGCCCTTTTGAACGGGATCATGCACGTCATCCTGGAACAGGGCTGGCAGGATCAGGAATTCATCGACCAGCGCTGCGAGGGATTCGAGTCCCTCAGGGACACGGTCAAGCAGTATTCCCCCTCGGTCGTGGAGGGGATCACCGGGGTCCCCGCCGGGGACATCGAGCGCGTCGCCGAGCTCTACGCCCGGGCCAATGCAGCCTCCATCCTCTACTGCATGGGGATCACCCAGCACACCACTGGAGTGGACAACGTCAAGTCCCTGGCCAACCTGGCCATGCTCACCGGCAACATCGGCCGGCCCGGCACCGGGCTCAATCCCCTGCGGGGGCAGAACAACGTGCAGGGCGCCTGCGACATGGGCGGGTTGCCCAATGTCTTCTCCGGGTACCAGCAGGTGTCCAATCCCGAGGCCAACAGCAAGTTCGCCTCCGCCTGGCAGGCGGAGCTCTCGGATAAACCCGGGCTGCCCATCCCGGACATGTTGGCCGGCCTGGAGGACAAAAGCGTGCAGGGTCTCTATGTCCTGGGAGAAAATCCCGTGATGAGCGACCCGGATTCGGATCACGTAAGCCACGCCCTGCAGCAGGCGCGCTTTGTGGTAGTCCAGGACATCTTTCTCACCGAGACCGCCCAAATGGCGCACGTGGTCCTGCCCGGTGTCTCCTTCGCGGAAAAGGACGGTACCTTCACCAATACCGAGCGCCGGGTGATGCGGGTGAGAAAGGCGGTGGAGCCTGTGGGCGACTCGCGCCAGGACTGGGAGATCATCCAGGATCTCTCCAACAGGCTGGGCTATTCCATGTCCTACTCCTCACCGGAAGAGATCATGCAGGAGATCGCTCAGCTCACCCCCTCCTACGGGGGCATCACCTACCAGCGCCTGGAGGGGGACGGCCTGCAGTGGCCCTGCCCGGACACCGGGCATCCGGGAACCAAGATCCTGCACCAGGAGCGCTTCGCGCGCGGTCTGGGGCTATTCCATGGCGTGGAACACCAGGCGCCGGCGGAAAGCGTGGACCAGGAATACCCCTACTGGCTCACCACGGGGCGGATCTACACCCACTACCACACCGGAACCATGACCCATAACTCCCCCACTCTGGAACGCGAGGCTCCGGAGGGCTGGATGGAGATCCATCCCGACGATGCCCGAAAGCTCGGATTACGGACCGGAGACAGAGTCCGGGTGGCCTCCAGACGGGGGAGCGTGGAGGCGGCCGCCTACGTTACCGAGGACATCAGCCCGGGCACTGTGTTCATGACCTTCCACTACGTGGAGAGCAACGCCAATGTGCTGACCAATCCGGCCACGGACCCCATAGCCAGGATTCCGGAATACAAAGTCTGTGCCGTGAGCCTGGAAAAGGCCGCCTGAGGCCGCCCGATATCATCCTACCGGGGCCCGCCGCTTCCGGGCCCCGGTTCTCATCATCCTCTCCTCATCCTTTTTCTCTTGTCCGCTTCACTCTCCGCTGATCTCTCTTCCCGGTATTTACACACCGTTCAATCCATGCTTTCCTGTCCTTGAGGATCGGGCTCTTCCCTGAGGGAAAAAAGCCCGCAACCACGCTTGCACAAGCGCAATCCGTTGAAACGGGAGGACAAGAACATGAGCCAGACCCCAAAACACTATCAGAGGATGCGCCAGCGCTATCCCCAATTATTGGACGCGGTGGGCGATCTGGGCAGGGCCGTTCGCGAGGCGGGCCCCTTGGCGGAAAAGGAGATCCAGCTGGTTCAGCTCGCAGCTGCCGCTGCCGTCAAGTCGGAAGGCGGGGTGCACAGCCACGCGCGCCGAGCCATGGAGGCAGGCGCTACAGCGGAGGAGGTGCGGCACGCCCTGCTCATTCTCATCTCCACTTTGGGCTATCCCAACGTCGCAGCCGCCATGTCCTGGGCGGACGACGTCATCGAGGGCGGAGGAAGCTAGTGTCCCGCGAAATACGCATGAGAAAATCGACAGAACCTCCACTGAATAGTTAAAAAATACCCCGCGTAGGATTCCTGCATAGGAGCTTTCATCCGATCATTTTTAATGCTTTTTTTTGGCGGACACTAGTCTCCGGCCAAGCTGTCATTTCCGTTACTCCGCTCCCGAGGACGGGCTCGAGGTTTCCTGCGTCTCATAGAGCTCTTCCACCTTCCGACGATAGAAGTCGAGCACGTCCTTGTGCCGCAGCATGCCCAGAAACCGGGCATGCTCTTCTCCGTCAAGGACCGGAATGCTTCCCAGATTCTTGTGCGCGAATTTAAAAATCACCGTGCTCAGGCTTTCTTCCGGGGTGGTGTAAATGACCTCGCTCGTGGCGATGTCCTTGACCAGGATGAGCTCGTCCGCATCCGATTCCCACAGGAGGCTGCGCACATCCCGCAGGGAGAAAATGCCCACAAAACGCCCGCTGCGATCCACCACAGGAAAATAGTCCTGGGCGGTGCTGAGAAAAAGGCGCTTGAAGTGGTAAAATGTCGTGTCCTCGAAGATCGTGGCCACGCTCTTGAGTCGGTCCTGAAGCTCCCCCACAGTGTGCTGATGCAAGAGGTCCGTGAAGAAGAAGTCCCCGCTGTGGGCCGGGGACTTATGCCGGGCCGCGACCGCGGGAGCCTCTTCCTCCGGCCGGGTGCGGGAAACGCACACCTCGCCCGCCTGCTGCAGCCCCGCCTTGACAGTCAGGGGTCCCATGAGCTCGTGCACCACTGTGGCCCCAATGACGATACTCATGAACAGGGGGGAGATCTCGGAAAAGGCCGGATTGGCCTCCACCAGCAGGGCAAGCCCGATCACGATGCCCCCCTGGGGCAGGAGCCCCAGGCCGGTGAAACGCCGCACCGCTGAAGGAGCCCCGGCAATGGAGGCCCCGATCCCGGCTCCGCTCAATTTGCCCAGACAGCGGAAGAAGACAAAGACCAGAATAAAGGGATAGGCCGAGGTCAGGGCGGCCAGCTCAAAGTACATCCCGCTCAGGGTGAAGAACAGGACGAAGACGAGTTCCTCGACATAATCCTCCAGAACCTGGAAAAGGGCCTGTTGCTGCGGATTGAAGTTGGCCACCAGGCACCCCATGGCCATGGTGGCCAGGAGCTCGTCACAGTGAAGCATGTGGGCCAGGCTGAAACAGAGGGACATGCTGCCCAAGGCGAAAACAACCACCGTGCCCTTGCTAAGGCGGGGAATAGACGCGGTCGTTCTGTTGAAGATCCATCCCGTGACGCACCCGATGGCGATCCCCCCGGCGATCTCCCCCAGGGGCAGGAGAAAGGTGGAAACGATACCCAGTCCCTGCTGAGCCACCAAGAGCTCCGCTATGGAGACACCCACGCTGAAGATGATGATCCCCAGGGCGTCGTCCATGGCGGCCACTCCCAGGATGGAGGAGGAAACGTCACCGGCTGCCCGATACTCGTGGATCACCGCCAGGGTGGTGGCCGGATCCGTGGGTGAGGCGAA
>JAIPDU010000118.1 GCA_021737525.1 Desulfohalobiaceae bacterium
CCTCTTGATGGACGAGCACCATGTCGATTCCACGGTGGTCTTTTTCGGCAGCGCGCGCATTCCGGATCCGGAGACCGCCCGGCAGCGGGTGGACGAGCTGCGGGCCCGGGTGGAGGGTGTTCCCCCGGGGGACGGCAAGCTGCGCCACGAGCTGGCCAAGGCGGAGAAGAATCTGGAAAAGAGCGCCTACTATGCGGAGGCCCAGAAGCTGAGCCGGATGATCTCCAGCTGCACGGAAGAGAAGTGCATGGTGCCCATAACCGGTGGCGGCGGGGGGATCATGGAGGCGGCCAACCGCGGCGCTTACGAGGGCGGCGCGCCGTCCATCGGGCTGAACATCGTCCTGCCTCGCGAGCAGGAGCCCAACCCCTACATCTCCCCGGAGCTCTGCTTCCAGTTCCACTATTTCGCCACGCGGAAGATGCACTTTCTGATGCGGGCCAAGGGACTGGTCGCCTTCCCGGGGGGACTGGGGACCCTGGACGAGGTCTTCGAGACCCTGACCCTGATGCAGACGGGCAAGATCGACCGCTTCCCGGTCATTCTCTTCGGCCGGGGCTACTGGGAGCGGGTGGTCAACTTCCAGACCCTGGTGGAGGAGGGAACCATCGACGAGTCCGATCTGGATCTCTTCCAGTACGTGGAGCGGGCAGAAGACGCCTGGGAGATCATCACCGCGTACAACGGCATGGACTACAACCCCGGGGAGTAGCCCGGGCCGGCGGTGCGGGCGCGGGAGGAGCTAACTTCGCTTGCTGGGACGCTCCCCGAAGATGCGGGTCCCGATGCGGATCAGGGTGGCCCCCTCCTCCACCGCCTCCTGGAAGTCGTGGCTCATGCCCATGGACAGATGGGGCAGATCCACCCCGAATTCCCGCCGCAGCTCGCGGCTCATTTCCCGGAGTCTGGCGAACAGGGCCCGGTTGGTGGAGGCGTCCCCGTCCAGGGGGGGCATGCACATCAGGCCCTGCAGGTCGAGCCAGGGGCGGGCCAGAACGTCCTGGGCCAATTCCCCGAGGCCCTCCGGGGCAACCCCGGCCTTCTGCACCTCACCGCCCAGATTGACCTGAATGAGCACCGGCTGCCGCACTTCCTTCCCGGAACAGCGCCTGTCCAGCTCCCGGGCCAGCTTCACCGAGTCCAGGGAATGGACCAGGTGGAAGCGGCCCACGATATATTTGGCCTTGTTTGTCTGCGGCGCGCCGATGAAGTGCCAGCGGATGGGGAAGTCGGCCAGGGCCTGTTGCTTGTCCAGGGCCTCCTGGACATAGTTCTCCCCGAAATCCGAATGCCCCGCCCGGGCCAGCTCGGCGACGGCCTCAGCGGGGTGGAACTTGGAGACCGCAACCAGGCGCACCTCGCCGGGATCCCGTCCCGCCCTTCCCGCGGCTTCCGCGATCTGCTCCAGGATCCGGCGGTATTCGCTGACGACGGAAGTCATAGACAGTGCCTGCTCTGCGTTGAAGTGCCCCGGGACGGAACAGGCCGGATCAGAGGCCCTGGTTTTCCGGGGCCAGCTCCTGAAGGAAATTCCTGTTCTCGGTCCATCTGGGCTTGACCTTGACCCAGAGCTGGAGATAGACCCGCTGCTCCAGCATGGCCTCCAGCTCCAGACGCGCCGCCTGCCCCACTTCCTTCAGCTTGCGGCCCTTGGCCCCGATGACCATGGCCTTGTGGCTCTTGGTGCTCACATAGATCACTGCCCCGATGTTGAGCATGCCGCTCTCCGGGTCCTGGTCCCAGTATTCGGTCTGTACCGCAAGGGAATAGGGAAGCTCCTGCTCCAGGCTCAGGAAGAGCTTTTCCCGGACGATTTCCGAGGCCAGAAAGCGCATGGGCAGGGTGGAGAGCTGGTCTTCGGGATAGAGAAAGGGGGAGCAGGGCAGGTGCTGCTTGATGTGCTCCAATAGCTCCAGGGTTCCCTCACCCCGCGTGGCGGAGAGCACGAAGAACTCCGTATCCGGGAAATAGGCGCGCAGCGACTCCAGGAGCGGGAGCAGCTCCCGCTTCTGGTAGACCAGGTCCTGCTTGTTCAGGGCCACGGTCAGGGTCAGGCCAGACTGGGCCAGACGCTGGTGGATCACTTCCAGGTCCCGCCGGAGCCGCTTTTGGTGTTCCACGTAGCGGGAGGCGTCCAGCAGGAGCAGGACGTGGTCCGCTCCCTCCAGGGCCTGCCAGGCGGTCTCCACCAGAAAGGCGTTCAGTGATTTCGTGGTATGATGGATCCCCGGGGTATCCAGGAAAAGGATCTGGGTAGTCTCTTCCTGGTAGATGCCGCTGATCCGGTTCCGCGTGGTCTGCGGCTTGGGCGTGACAATGGACAGCTTTTCCCCCAGGAAGCAGTTGAGCAGTGTGGACTTGCCCGAGTTGGGGGGGCCGGTGATGACCACCACCCCGCATCTGGTGGGGCATTCCGTGTTTTCCTGTTCCGTGGGGGCCTCGGACATAGGGTCTTTCCTGGGTTGTTTTCCGCCGGAAAACTCCGAATTCCCCGGAGGCGGTTTTCCGGTACGGGATCTGGCACTCGGGTCAGTTGGGGAAAGCGACTTGCACTGTTGCGGTTGTTTTGATAGCCACAAGCGCATGTGGTCCGGTGGCGAGCCGTTTAGGATCCGGGAGTGACCGGTTCCGGGAAAACGGCAACTGCAGGGCGATTCCGCCTTCTTCGCCACAAGATTCCGGAGAGGCAGGCCTCTCCGGGGACGCCCATTTCGGGCGCGGACCAGGTAAACCGAAGTTAAGGCATTATGACCAAAGATTTGATCATTGTCGAGTCCCCGGCCAAGGTGCGGACCATCAAGAAGTTCCTGGGCAAGGGCTACACAGTGGAGGCCTCCGTGGGCCACGTGCGCGATCTGCCCTCCAACAGCCTGGGCGTGGACGAGGAGAACGGCTTTCAGCCCGAATACAGGACCGTGCCGGGCAAGGAGAAGGTGGTCAAGCGGCTCAGGGACGCGGCCGCCGGAGCAGAGCGGGTCTATCTGGCCCCGGACCCGGACCGGGAGGGCGAGGCCATCGCCTGGCACGTGGCCGAGCTCATCCAGGACGTGAACGACAACTTCAACCGGATCCAGTTCAACGAGATCACCTCCCGGGCGGTGAAGGCGGCCCTGGAGGCGCCGCGCCAGCTGGACCGGAATCTGTTCGACTCCCAGCAGGCCCGCCGCGTTCTGGACAGGCTGGTGGGATACAAGCTCTCTCCCCTGCTCTGGAAGAAGGTCAAGCGGGGCATCTCCGCGGGGAGGGTCCAGTCCGTGGCCCTGCGGCTCATCGTGGAGCGGGAGCGGGAGCGGGAGAATTTCGTTGCCCAGGAGTACTGGCTGTTCAAGGCCAAGCTCGAGGGCAAGCATCCTCCCCCCTTCGAGGCGGAGCTGTGGCGCGTGGACGGCAAGAAGCCGAGGATCGGGGACAGCGATACCGCGGAAAAGCTCCACGCGGAAGTGGCGGCCAATCCCTTCCTGGTGGAGGACATCCAGGAGAAGGAGCGCAAGAAGCATCCCGGACCGCCCTTCATTACCTCCACTCTGCAGCAGGAGGCGAGCAACAAGCTGGGCTTCTCGGCCAAGAAGACCATGACCGTGGCCCAGCAGCTCTACGAAGGGGTGGAGCTGGGCGATCGCGGCACTACAGCCCTGATTACCTACATGCGCACCGATTCGGTCCGGGTTTCCTCCCAGGCCCTGCAGATGGCCAGGGACTGGATCCAGAAGCGCATGGGCGACAAATATCTGCCCCAGAAACCCAGGCAGTTCAAGAGCAAGGGGAACGTCCAGGACGCCCACGAGGCCATCCGGCCCGTGGATCCGGGCCTGTCCCCGGACGAGGTGAAATCCTTCCTGGGCAGGGACCAGCAGAGGCTCTACCGCCTGATCTGGCAGCGCTTCATCGCCTCGCAGATGAGCCCGGCCACGTACTGGGACACCGTGGTCCTGGTCCAGGCCGGAAGGACAAAGTGGCGCTGCCGCGGGCAGCGGCTCATCTTTCCCGGGTTCCTGGAGGTCTATTCCCCGGAGGAGTCCCTGAAGGAGGTCCGGCTGCCGGAGCTTGGCACGGGCGAGGAGCTCACGGTCCACAATATCGAGAAGGAGCAGAAGTTCACCCAGCCCCCGGCCCGCTACAGCGAGGCCAGCCTGGTCAAGACACTGGAGAAGAAGGGGATCGGACGACCCTCCACCTACGCCCAGATCATCTCCACCCTGCAGGACCGGGACTACGTCCGCACCGAGAAAAAGCAGTTCGTCCCCACCGAGCTGGGCAAGGTGGTCAGCGATCTCCTGGTGGGCCATTTCACCACCCTGATGGACGTGGGATTCACCGCCAGCATGGAGGACAGCCTGGATCGCATCGCCGAGGGGGAGTTGGACTGGGTGGGGGTGCTCAACGACTTCAGCAAGGACTTCGATCCCGCCCTGGAGAGCGCCCAAGAGAACATGGCCCAGGTCAAGACCGGGCTGGACAGCGGCCTGACCTGCGAACAGTGCGGCAGGCGCATGGTGATCAAGTTCGGCAAGCACGGGGAGTTCCTGGCCTGCGAGGGCTATCCGGAGTGCCAGAACAGCAGCAACTTCACCCGGGACGAGCAGGGAAATATCCAGCCCGTGGAAGAGGCCCCGCCCGAGGAGATGGGGTCCTGCCCCAGATGCGGCAAAACCCTGGTGCTCAAGAAGTCCCGGACCGGGAGCCGGTTCATCGCCTGCACCGGTTATCCGGACTGCCGCTATACCTCCCCCTTGGGCACGGGAGTCGCCTGCCCCGTGGAGGGCTGTAGCGGCGAGCTGGTGGAGAAAAGCTCCAAGCGGGGCAAGGTGTTCTACTCCTGCAACCAGTATCCGGACTGCACCTACGCCCTGTGGAACCCGCCGGTGAACGAGGAATGCCCCAAGTGCGGCCATCCCCTGCTCGAGGCCAAAAGCACCAAGAGCCGGGGGGAGCACCTGGCCTGCCCGCTCAAGGGCTGCTCCTACCGGCGCTCCAGGGATACGGAGGAGGGCTCTGGCTAGCCCTGCCCTTTACCCACATCCGGCACTCACGGCGCTGTGAGTGCCGGACCATTATACATAACCCGAGAAGATGAAACCTTTGTGTATTCTCCTTTACGGCTTTTTTGACCACAGAGATCACAGAGACCACAGAGAAATTAGAGCTTGAAACGCTGGATGCCATCGGCGAGCCTTCGGACATTGAAATTGATCAGAAGCCCCGCCTTGATCTGTGTGCGGCTAACAACCCCGGACCCAACGCACGGTGGACTTCTAACGCACAGCCAATGACTTTTTCCGTAAACGGATCTCTCTTCATTTCCTCTGTGCTCTCTGTGTTCTCCGTGGTGAGTATCTGACATTACCTCGAAACGATTGCTTTTTCATCTATTCTCTATTTGTGGGTAAAGGGCAGGGCTAGGAAACGAGCTCGTTCTCCTTCGGACTCCCGGATGCCGGCATTTCCTCGTTCAAATTACGGCCAGCTCACCTGTACAGTGACCTGCCTGCCCGCCTTGTTGGCGTACACCACGTACCCCTCCTGCCTGCCGAAGAGGTACAGGGCGTGGGTCAGGCGCACGTCCTCCCGGCAGTAGTCCACGACCTTGTCCGTCTCCCCCTTTCGCCACCAGGCCA
>JAIPDU010000119.1 GCA_021737525.1 Desulfohalobiaceae bacterium
TGACGTATCGCCAACCTATCCTATAGGATACGTGAAAAACGGCTTTTTTCCAACAACCCTCATCCCCGGGCCACCCCGGTACAACCAAGCATGAAAACGAGAGCGAGGCGAAGAAAGAAGAGAGAGGACAAATGGTCACCAAGCCAAGGGGCAATCTCCTCTATCTCGCGGCAATCCTGCTGGGCCTTGTGATCCTGGGCCTTCTGGCCAGCCTCTCCGACATCCGCAAGCTTGCGGAAATAGGCCGGGGATTGGCACCGGGATGGATCCTCCTGGGCTCCGTCGCGGCGATCACCTCCTTCTGGTTCTTCGGTCTCTGCTTTGCCGCGCTTGTCCGCCGTCTGACAAAGCCTTCCGCAATACCGGACATGGTCAAGATCGGATACGTGTCCTTTACTTTCAGCGAGCTCCTCGTCTCAGGCGGTCTCAGCGGCTATGCCGTGCGGAGCATCCACCTCGCCGGCCACGGGATTTCCTACCTGGAAACGCTCATCTACAGCCTGGCCCGGGCCTGTATCCACTACTTGGCCATCTTTGTCGCCTTCCTGCTGACCGTGGGCCTGTTCATCCCCTCTGTTCCCCAAGGGATAGGCGGAAAAGTGATCCTTTTCCAGTTTCTCCTTTTCGCGGGCCTGCTCGCCTACGCGCTCCGCATCTTCTCCTCCTCCGCAGCCAGAAACAGGTGGGTGCGACTGGCGGGATTCCTGCTGAACACCCTCGCCCGGCTCAGGGGCAGGGAACAGTGGTTCGGGGATCCGAGGCGACGACGCGTGGAAGGAGTCATGGATCAGGCGATCCAGGCCATGCGCAGCCTCGGCTGGCGGCTCATTTGGGCTTTTCTGCTCGATTGTGTCGGCCTGGCGCTAAGATTCGCCGCGCTCTATTGCGCCTTCCTGGCCTGCGGCTACTCCGTCGACCCGGCGATCATGGTGGCCGGATTCATCATCGGGACATTCTGGGCCTTCTTCGTCCAGATCCCCGGCCAAATGGGCGTCATGGAGGGGGCGGTGTCAGCTGTATACACCACCTTCGGCATCCCCTTCGAGATAGCCTTGATCGCCTGTGTCCTGTACAGGCTCACCTACAGCCTCCTTCCCTTCCTGGTGGGCCTTGTCTCTCTTCCCCGCTTGACGCGCCGGACCCTGTCCTCCTTCCTTCGCGACGGATCCCCGTCGCCCCGGATGGAGAGCCGAGAACAGGACTGATTCAGCCTCCTTTCTTTCTATACGCTTATTGATTCAGATCCGCATAAAAATATTTTCTTGAAGAGTTCATTACCCATTTCGAATAGATAGGAAAAACCCCGTGGTGGCTTTTGCGGATCTGAATCAATAAGCGTATCTCTCCAAAGCCGAAAAGGGCCAAGCGCGGAAAGAAGCTTGTCTTTCCCCGCATTTGCCGCTAGGCTTGATGATTGAAAGCGTCCGGAGCGGATTCCATCCAGCGGCTTCGAGCCCAGCCACACCAGCAAGGGGCGGCACGCCGGCATGACCAGGATACTTCGTCGTCTGAGCTCCCTGACGCGCTCACAGATCCCGAGTCTCAACCATACGCACCTGCGCGATCTCTCCCTGCTCGGATTCGCCCTGGCCATCGGAATCCTGGCCGCCCTCGGCGCCGTGGCCTTCCGCTCCCTGATCGAGCTCTTCCAGTATCTCTTCTGGGCCTCCGGGGACTCCTTCCTGGACCAAGTCCTTGCCTCGCCCTGGTGGATGACCCTGGCCCTTCCCGCCGCGGGCGGGCTCGTCACCGGCCCGATTATTCACTACCTCGCCCCAGAGGCCAGAGGGCCGGGCGTGCCGGCAGTCATCCTTTCCGTCAGCGCACAGCAATCCACCATCCGCCACAGGGTAACCTTTATCAAGGGGCTCGTCTCCAGCCTCCTTCTAGGGACCGGAGCCTCGGTGGGCCGGGAAGGTCCGGTGGTCCAGATCGGTGCCTCCGTGGGCTCCTCCCTGGCCCAGCTCTTCCGCCTCCGTCCGGACCTGCGCCGGGTATGCCTGGCCTGCGGCGCCGCCGCGGGCATCTCCGCCACATTCAACGCCCCCATAGCCGGGACCCTCTTCGCCCTGGAAATCATCCTCATGAACCTCGAGGTGGGCTACATCAGCCACATCGTCACCGCCGCCATTGTCGGTTCCGTGCTGTCCCGCGCGTTCTGGGGCGAATTCCCCGCCTTTGAAGCGGTACCCTTCCAGCTGGACAGCTACTTCGAGCTCGCCGGATACCTCCTTCTGGGGATCGCCGCGGGGATAGTCTCCATCTGCTTCGTGCGCCTGACCTACGGCCTGGAGGGCCTCTTTGGCCGCGTTCCTCTTCCCGGCTGGATCAAGCCGGCCCTGGGCGGACTGGGGCTTGGCTGTCTCGCCCTGGCTCTGCCCCAGGTCCTGGGCGTGGGCTACGAAACGGTCAACGCGGCCCTGAACAACTCCCTGCTCTGGAACACGGCCCTCATCCTCCTGGGGGCCAAGCTCCTGGCCACCTCCCTCTGCATCGGCTCGGGCATGAGCGGGGGCATCCTCGCTCCCTCCCTCTACCTGGGCGCCACCCTGGGCACTGCCATGGGGATCCTCTCCACCCAGCTCGGGGTCGCACAGGGCCTGCACCCGAGCTACTTCGCCCTTGCGGGCATGGGGGCCGTGGTATCCGGAACCACACTGGCCCCGATCACCGCCATCATGACCATTTTCGAGCTCACCCTGCAGTACCAGATCATCCTGCCGCTCATGATCGCCTGCATCAGCTCCACCCTGGTGGTGCGTTTCCTCTTCGGGTACTCCGCGTACGAAATGAAGCTGGCCCGGAGCGGGGTGAACATCGTCCGCGGGCACGACGTGGGCATACTGCGCAACCTCTACATCCGGGAGTTCATGCACCGGAACTTTGCCTGGATGAGCGAGGACGCCCCGCTCAAGGAGCTCTACCAACGGCTCATGGAGTCGCCCTTCCCCCATTTCGTGGTTCTCACCTCCAGTGGCGACCTCGCGGGAGTGGTCAGCCTCCGGGACCTGCGTCCGGTGCTCGGCCGCTACGAGGAGCTCAAGGACACCCTCCCGGTCCGGGACATCATGTCCCGGGAACCGGTTTCTCTCGCGGAAAGGGACACCATGGAGCGGGCCATGCAGGTATTCGAGCGGAACCACTTCTCCTTCGTCCCCGTGCTGGAGGATTCCGGATCCAAAAGGGTGAGCGGCATCCTGACCAAGGACGACCTGCTTACGGCCTACGACCAGAGGGTGCTCAAGGACCGGGTCCTGTCCTGTCCCCTCACGGTCAGATAAGCGCGCCCTCCCTGTATTCGACGCAAAAATCCCCGGCCGGACCCTCCGGCCGGGGATTTGCCCGGCACCGCTCAAAGGCGCGGCAATCAGGCCCTCTTCTTCATTTCTTCCCCGCAGCAGGTAAAGACGCAGGCGTTATCGTCCGTGGTGCAGGCGCACTTGCTCTGTGAAGCATCGCAATCGCACTCCCTGGTCACCTGCACCTCCAGCCCGCAATCCCCGCAGACGTAGACCTCGCCTTTTTTCAGATCGTGACATGTGGGCATAATCCCTCCTGGTTACATATTCATAAAAAAACGCCTCAAGACGAAATCAGCTGATCCACAAGCTGTGCCCCTGGAGCTCGTAGCTCAACTTCTTGCTCACCGATCCGATGCTCCATTGCGAGCGCAGGCCCTGCTTCCCGGTTCCGGAGTAGCCCACCGCCACAGCGGCGTAGCCTCCCTCCTTGGCCTCCTTCTGAATAGCCTTGGCCACGTTCCGGCCGGTCCCCTCCTTGTCCGAGATTCTGGAGGCATCGAGGCCGTTCTGCAGCAGGGCCTCCCTGGCCCGGGAGAAGATCTCACCGGAGGCATCGGAGTCTTTGCCCGGGACATGGAATAGGGTCACACCGTGCTCCTCCGGGCCCTGAAGCATGAATCCCACATGATCGGCCATAACCAGGCTGGAATCCGACCCGTCCAGACAGAGCAGGACTCCACCGCGGCCGCTTTCAATGCGGCGACAGATCCAGATGGGCACATTGCGTTCCTTTTCCAGCACCTGCATGCTCACGCTGCTACCCAGGGCCTCCTCCAGCCTGGTTGTCCCCCGCCTGCCCAGAACCACGGCGTCATACTTGCCCCGTTCCGCTTCTCGGAGGATGTCCTTGGCCGTGCTCATCGCCTTCAGCCGATATTGACACCTGGTTCTCTCCGGAGAGAACCCGCTGTCCTCCAAGAACCGAGCGGCATTTCGCAGGGCCTCGTTCTCCAGCAGCTTGCACTCCTTTTCCGTGGGCTCCCTCTCGCCGAACCCCGGATCCCGTCCCCGGGCAGGGGCCACATGGACCAGGGTCAGCCTGACCCGTGACTTGTCCCGGAAAAAAGAGCTCACAAAGCGCGCGCCATCCATGGAGCTCGGCGAATCACTGACCGTGAGGAGCAGATGTCTTTGCATCGAGCCTCCCTTTTTCCTCGCATTGTCCTCTTGTTAGAGCAGATCCCGCTTCTTTTGCTCAAACTCCTCCTTGTCGATCTCACCCCGGGCATAGCGCTCCTTGAGGATCTCCAGGGCCCTGCCCTGTGAACCGCCGCCGGGTGCGCCGCCCTGGCCCTGATCCCTGGCGGGCCCCTGCAGCAGCCATTTGATCAACAGCCCCAGCACGACAAGGAGCACGATCCAAAAGATGATCTGAAAGATCATGCCCACCCAGCCCATGCCGCCCATCATGCCCCAGGGATGCATGGAGGGGTTCCTCTGCCACTGGGCTAAAACAGGGGCCGCACCGGAGAGTGTTGCCGCAAGCGCGGCTGTGGTTACCCCTATCGCGTAAAATGGTCTCATGACCGGCCTCCCTTTATTGTTTGGCGCTGTTCTCAGTGTTCCCCGCCATAGAGTTGCACTGGCACGGATCTTACTCTCAGGATAACAGAAACAGGAATGCGTCACAAAGGATGCCGGCAAACCGCCATCTTTGTCACTCGGCTTTTCCAGGGAAGCCCCTGAAAATCTGAAACCGAATTGTCGCATGGAAGGGCCCCGTGAACATCTGGACGGCCGCGGAGAGATCAAGGGGTGGGTGTTTCTACAGGTCAGCGTCCTCTTCGAGCTGCTCGATCCGTCTTTGGTGCCTGCCTCCCTGGAATACGGCCCCGAGCCAGGCGCGCACGATGTCCGGGACCAGCTCCGGATCCAGCAGGCGCTGGCCCAGGGCGATGAGGTTGGCGTTATTGTGCTCCTTGGCCAGGCGGGCGGATTCCGTGCTCCAGCAGACGGCGCAGCGCGCGCCGCGGACCTTGTTTGCCGCCATGGCCTCTCCGTTGCCCGAGCCGCCGAGCACGATTCCGGCGTCGCATTCCCCGCGAGTCACCGCCAGGGTGGCAGCCCGGATATAGGGAGGATAGTCCACCGGCTCCTCGGAGCTGGTGCCGAAGTCGCGCACCGTATAGCCCCATTCCTCCAGGGCAGCCTTGATCCTCTCCTTGTAGCGGTACCCCGCGTGATCCGAAGCCATGGCTATCAGTGTCGAGGCATTCTCCATGCCGGCATCTCCGTTTCTTGATGGTGCAATCGAGCCGGGCTGTTGTCTGGCTCCGACTTCCGACCGACCTCCGACCT
>JAIPDU010000120.1 GCA_021737525.1 Desulfohalobiaceae bacterium
GAGCGCCTGGAGCGGACACAGTGGTCGGCCTTGCTTGTTCCTTCTTTCACTAGCAGGTTTCCCTCCGGGAAAGAAGACTTCCCGGACGGGAACCTGCCAGGGCCTCCCCTATTCCGAGTCAACCCCTTTTTCGGAGCCGTGACGGAAACCTCGCTCTACAGGGCCCTGAGCCATTCCGGTTTCAGGCCCAGCTCGCCCTTTCGCGCCCTCTCGATCTGGTCCAGGGCCCTGTCCTTGTCCCCTGGGAACCGCACCTTTACCGGAAGGTAGTTGGAAGCGTGATTGGAAATAAACAAACCGCTGCTGAGCCGGGTATGCCGGAGCATCTCCTCCAGCTCCTCCAGGATCCGTGCCTGATCCGGGAGCTGAAATGCACCGCGTCTGGATTCCTCCTCCAGGGGAGTGCCCGGGACGAGCATGACCGTCAGGGCCCCCACATAATCCGGATCCATGGCGCTCAAAGCCTCGCCCGTGGCTCGTGCGTGGCGAAGCGATCCCTCTCTGCCGGCGATGCCGAGCAGGACCGTCACCGAAAGCGGTATCCCGGCCTGCTTCACCTTGCGGCCCCTCTCGATCATCTCTTCGGTTGTCGCGCCCTTGTTCACATCCCGGAGCACCTGATCGTCACCGCTCTCCATCCCCAAATAGACGATTCCGAGCTTCTTGTCCGCCAATTCCCGCAGCTCTTGGGAGGTTTTCTTCTTGATGCTCTTGGCGTTGGCGTAGGTCCCGATCCGTTCCAGCCAGGGCATTTGCCGGTTGATCTCCTCCAGGATGCGGACCAGCCGCTCTTGGGGGATGATCAACGCGTCACCGTCCATGAGAAAGAGCCTGCGGCTGCCTCGCATGTTGCGCGCGGCCCAGTGGATGTCGCGGAAAATCAGCTCCTCGTCCTTGATCCGGAAACGCTTATCCTTGTACGAGCCGCAGAATGTACACTTGTTATGGGAGCACCCCGCGGTGACCTGGAGCAGAATGCTCTGCGCCTCGCTTGGGGGTCGAATACAGTGTCCCTCGTAGTGCATTCCTTCCATTGCCAAATCCCCTTCAGAGGTGTTGACGCGCCTCTCGCCTTCGGTGTATGGAAATTATTCTGCCGGGTCGGGCGCTTTCCCGGCCGTCAAGCTCAACATCCACCCGGGGCTGCGCCGTCCTGCGGCCGCTCATCCCGGTTCGGCCTCACCGGCCGTGGATCCCGGCAATATTTCCCCCCAATTGACGCATTCTGCCAAGACTTGTCAATATATGTTCCGTGAAGCAGCGGGATGCTCTGCACCGATCTCAACCGGCCGGACGAGGTCCATTCTCCGGAGCCTCCCACTTCGCGGAAACATGCGGAAAGCGACCGTGAGCCTCCTGCCCCGCAACGGTGTGGCGAGGAGGCCGGAACCCGACAAGAACAGCTCACGGCGCGAGCCTGGAGAAGCCTATGGACATCCACTCCCACTGCCCGGAGAAAGTGCTCGATCCGGAGAAGGCGGTCACCAAGATCAAGAACGGCAGCCGTGTTTTCGTCGGCACCGGATGCGGAGAGCCCCAGAAACTCATCCACGCCATGGTCCAGGACCGGACCATCCAGGACATCGTGGTCTACCAGATGCTCTCCTCCACCTTCTCCAACTACGTCGACGACGAATTCTTCCTCAACCGCTTCTCCCTGAAGCTATTCTTCATCAGCCAGGCCATGCGTCAGGCCGCCTTCGAGGGCAAGATCGACTACATCCCGGCCTACCTCTCCCAGATCCCTGAGCTTTTCCACTCGCAAAGGATAGGGCTCGACGTGGCCCTGGTCCAGATCAGCCCCCCGGATCGCTTCGGGTACTGCAGCCTGGGCATCTCCGTGGACATTACCCTGGCCGGCATGATGAACGCGGGCATGATCATCGCCCAGATCAATCCCAACATGCCCCGGACCTGGGGAGACAGCTTCATCCACGTCAACGAGATCGATTATCTGGTTGACTATGAGGAGCCACTCTGCGAGGCCCTGCCCACATCCAAGAACGTGGATATCGTGGAGCGCATCTCGGGATTCGTCAATCAGCTGGTCCACGACGGGGCCACCCTTCAGGTGGGATTCGGCCACCTCCCGGACTCCATACTTCCCTACCTGGAGAACAAGAAGGATCTGGGCCTGCACACCCAGGTCATCACCAACGGGTTCCTCCCCCTGCTGCGCAAGGGGGTCATCACCAACAAGAAGAAGACCCTGCTCCAGGGCAGGATCGTCTGTTCCCTGTGCATGGGATCCGCCGAGCTCTACGACTACCTGGACAACAATCCCCTCTTCTATTTCCGCTCCTCGGAGTTCGTGAACGATCCCAACCAGATCGCCCGCAACGACAACCTCATCTCCATCAGCTCGGCCCTGGAGGTCGATCTCACGGGCCAGATCTCCACCGACTCCAAGGGCTACCTCTTCTACAGCGGCATCGGGGACCAGGTGGACTTCCTGCGGGGCAGCAAGCTCTCCAAGGGAGGCTTCTCCATCATCGCCCTTCCCTCCACGGCCCAGAACGGCGAGGTATCCCGCATCGTCCCCCATTTGAGCGAGGGAGCCGGCGTGGCTACCACCAGGGGTGACGTGGACATCGTGGTCACGGAGTACGGGATCGCCGAGCTGCACGGCAAGGGCATCTACCAGCGGGTCATGGAGCTGGCCCAGATCGCCCACCCCAAGTTCCGCGAGGAGCTGATCAACGAGGCCAAGAAGCGGCACTACATCTTTGCCGACCAATTGCCGCCCACCAAGCAGGACCTCATCTTCCTGGAGAAGTACAAGTACTATCTGCGCCTGCCGGACGAGAAAACCATCGAGTTCCGTCCCCTGCTGCCCTCGGACGAATTCGCCTCCCGCAACTTCTTCTACTCCCTGCAGGAGACCACGATCTACTACCGCTTCTTCCAGAGGCGGAAGGTCTTCTCCCGCGACATGCTGCAAAAGCACTGGGCCGAGGTGGACTACAAGAGGAACATGACCATCATCGGCCTGACCCAGAAGGGTCAGCGCAAGGTGATCGTGGCCATCGGCTCCTACGCGGACTCCGACGAGAAGGAGGGATACGCCGAGGTCGCCTTCGTGGTCCGGGAAGATCTCCAGGACCAGGGCATCGGCAGCTATCTCCTGTCCATTCTGGAATCCATAGCGCGCGAGAACGGCTTCCAGGGATTCATCGCCACCGTGCTCAGCGAAAACACCAAGATGATTCACGTCTTCAAGAAACGCTATTCCGGTGCCCGGATCAAGATGAGCGGTGGCGGGGACGTGGAGATCCACATGCCCTTCAAGGACGAAAAGGAATAACCGCAAGCCGGTAATGCAAAAAGCTATTCCGACAGATAGGGGAATAGCATGGCCCGACCCTCCTGGACTATGAGCCCCGCGTCCTTGAGGGACTTGAGGGCCTTGGTGATGCTCACCCTGTGGGCCCCCACCAGAAAGCTCAGTTCCTCGTGGGTCAGGGGGAAGGCGATGACATAGCCCCTTTCCTCACGGGTGCCGTGTTCTCGGGCCAGATCCGCGAGGACCTTGTAGAGCCGGTCCTCGAGACGGGGAATGGACATGGAGCCCACCCGGCTGGTAAGGGAGGCGATCTGCCGTCCCAGGCGCCTGATAACCTGGATTCCGATGTTTGGCCGCTGTCCGGCGATCTCCTCGAAAATCGCCTGAGTGAACTCGCTGAGGCGGCACGGCTCCATGCACCAGGCCGAGGCAGGGGAAGCCGGCCATTGCCTGCTGAAGACGTACTCCCCGATGAAATCTCCCGCCCCGCGGATATCCAGCAGGATCTCGCTGCCGTCCTCCAGGACCTTGCTCAGCTTGATCCTTCCGGCCAGAATGAGGAACAGGGAGCTCGTCCGATCGCCCTGGAGGAAGACGGCCTCACCGGACTGAAAATCCCGTTGCGCCGATCTGTGGCTCATGAACCGGATTTCCTCCGCGGTGAGTCCCTCCAGCGCAGCGGACTGCACGAGCTCCCGGCTCACGTCGCCATATCGAGACTCTCCGGACATGGCCTCTCCCCTTGCCGAATCCGCCGGATCTCAGTTTCCGGCACACCATGATCCATTCCCTGTCCATCTTCAGCCTTCCCGGAACCGAGCCGCTCTTCCCCGGCTCCGGTACGCACCCGGAGCCGTCCCCGGTCCAACGAGCCGAGGGTGTCTCCAGCCCTGCCCTTTACCCACAAATAGAGAATAGAGGAAAAAGCAATCGCTTCGGATGAATGTCGGATGCTCACCACGGAGATCACAGAGAGCACAGAGGAACGGAACTTCTGATCAATTTCAACGACCGAAGGCTCGCCGATGGCAGCTAGCGTTTCAAGCTCTAATTCCTCTGTGGTCTCTGTGATCTCTGTGATCTCTGTGATCTCTGTGGTGAAAAAAAGCCGTAAGGGAAAATACACGAAGGTTTCATCTTCTCGGGTTATGGATAATGGTAATATATTGTTTGTGGGTAAAGGCCAACTCTAGCTGGGACGCACAGAATGTTTCCGGGAAGAATAGGCTATTCTGCGAAGAATGACAAACCCGGGGAAACAACGAAACAGCCCGCCCGCCCCCTCCTGCCCCGGGGGGAGCGGGGCGCCCTGTTCGACGCGTCCTTGCTTCTTCACGCGCTTATTCGCCTTCCCCGGGAAGAAGCGCAGCTAGCTGGCCATGATGTCGTGCATCTCCACGGCCGGGTGCTTCTTTTCCTTGAGGAAGGGCAGGATCTCGTCCTCGGTTGTGCCCACGGTCTCGTCCGCGATGCGGTCGATCAGGTCCGGATACCCCAGCTCCTCGGCCCGCTGGTTCAGCCGCTCCTTGATTTCCTCCTTGAGCATCTTGGGCATCCACACCATCCGCAGCAGACCGGCGTGGTCCTGATCCGTGGGACCCTCGGCCCGGATGAACTTCCTCTGGCAGATGTTGAACTTGGAGTGCCCCACAAAGCCCGGTGTCGAAGCGCCGCCGCCCACGGTGCCCGCCAGGGTGGTGAAGGTCATCCCGCAGGGGGTGTCGCCCTGATACTCCCGGTTCACGGTCATCACTCCGTTGCACTGCGGAAGCACCGCGGCAACACACTCGCAGCAGCCGCAGGTGGTCATGGGATCGTGCACGATGGAGTAGAAGTTGTAGTGGTCCACCGAGCCCTTGGAGGCGTTGTACACGAACTCGTTCACGCCCTTCCACTGCCCGCGCCACTGGTCCGTGGACTCGCCCTTCTCAATGGGCTGGTTCGGGCCGGTGGGATTGATCTCGTAGGACGCCTTGCAGTCCATCCAGTTGTACGCCCCGCACAGGCCGGTGCGCTCCGGGCTCACCGTGCACACGTGCGAGGGGGCGAAGCTCTGGCACAGGGTGCAGGAGTAGTAGGTCTCCACATCCTCGTCCCGCATGTTCTCCACACGCTCGTCCCGGGCCTTGTATATCTCCCGGGCTCGCTTGGTCAGCTTGTCCACGTCTTGCTTCTTGGTATACAGCGTCACCTGCAGCCGGTCCAGGATCTTGCCGAAGTCCTGGTGCAGCTTGGCGTGGATGGCCACCCCGATGTCCTTCAGGGTGAAGCCCTTCTCCAGGGCGTGCGTGCCGATCCGGACCCAG
>JAIPDU010000121.1 GCA_021737525.1 Desulfohalobiaceae bacterium
GCTCCGCGTCGATCTGCTGGTGGCTCCAGCGGATGGCCATGTTCTGCGCTTCGGATATCGCCTCCTGCGCTTTCTGGGTGAATTTATTCAGATCCATATATTGTCCTCCTTATATGTCGGATTCATGTCGTGTTGTTTATGGGCGCGTCCCCATGGTCCGCGCCTAAAAATTCCTGGGCCGGAAATCGGACTCCTGGGCCAGCTGCTCCCAGAGCTCCTTCTCCTTATCGCTCGGTTTCTGGGGCGTCTTGATCATGGCCCGGACCAGTTGATCACCCTTGTTCTTTCCCCGGCCCAGACCCTTGCCCTTGAGCCGGAGCTTCTTCCCGCTGCTCGTGCCCGGAGGGATCTTCATGTCCACCGACCCCTCCAGCGTCGGGACCCGGACCGAGGTGCCCAGGGCCGCTTCCCACGGCGTCAGTGGAAGATCGAGCACGATGTTCTTGTTTTCCACCCGGAACAGGTGATGGGGCTTGAGCTTGACCCGAAGGTACAGATCACCGCGCTGTCCGCCCCTTCCGGGGTTCCCCTGTCCGGAGAGCCTGATCTTGGATCCCTCGGTTACTCCGGCAGGGATGTTCACCTCCAGATTCTTGCTCTGCACGCCACCGCGGGGGCCATGCTCCTGGAGGGCGATGCTCTTCTTGCCCCCTCTGGCGGCCTCCTCCAGGGTCAGCTCCAGCGAGGCCTCCGAGTCCTCGCCTTTGCCGGAGAAGCCGGATTGCGTGCCCATATCCGCGCCGAATCCGCCGCCGAAGGGATCGCTGCCGAAGGTGGTGCTATAGGTCCTGCGGCGGCCGCCCTGGCCGCCACCCTGACCGAAAAGGTTGCCGAAAAGGAGGTCGAAGAAGTCGCTGTACCCGCTGCCGCCGAAACTCTCGGCTCCGCCTCCGGCACCTGCACCGCCGAAATTGAAGTGCATGTTCTGGAAATTGCGCGGATCGAAGTCCTGACCGTGTTCGAAGTCCGCGCCGAACTGGTCGTACTGCTTGCGCTTCTCCGGATCCTTGAGCGCAGCGTAGGCCTCGTTGATCTCCTTGAACTTCTTTTCCGCCTCGGGATTATCCGTGTTCAGATCCGGATGGTATTTTCTGGCCAATTTCTTGAAGGCCTTGGAGATCTCTTCCTGGGAAGCATTGCGGTCCACTCCCAGTATCTGGTAGTAATCCTTGTATTCCACACTCATAACCGTTTCGCTCCTTACCCTTCTATCGAATTGCCGGGGAGAGGCGCGAATCAAGCGCCATGGGCCGAACCGCCTCCTGTCCGGTCTCCCCGTCCTCTCCGCCAGTCATCGCATATCACTGTCACGAGACTCACAATCGCACAAACCGCATCACTTTTAACAAATAATACCTCGAAATGCTTCGTCAAGACAGAAAAAAACCTCCGCTGACAAAGACCTGGCCCCGCTGCTGGACGTAATCCGGTGACAACCACCCGAGAAAACGTGTACAAGGCCGCTTCTTCCCGGAGAACAATGAGGTGGCGCATTGAAAAGGCCGGACGTAAGCGTTCACCCCCGGAATCGTATTCTTCCCTGAAAAGGCCCGGGACAAATACATCCAGTCCGGGGCGGCCTTACAGCTTGACTGGCTCGGGTTTTCACGGTAGATGTTTATTTCATCCATTCAGAATAGCCAAGCCTCGGTATTGATACCGCGAGAAGGAGAGAACTCATGCCTACAGCAGAAATGTTCCGCAATGCGGAAAAGACCGAAAACGGAGTCCTGTTCAAAGGTTTCCTCCTGGAGCCCGTAGTGGAGCAGTGCAACGGCTGCGACCGCGTACGGGAGATCGAAGGGGAGTGGTACTGCTCCAGCTACAGCAAGCCGGCAAGCAAATGGCGCAACGGCAGCTGCAACTTCGCCACGCATCTCAAGGCGAATCAGGGCAAAGGCAAGGACAAGGTCAATCCCATCAAGGCCTCCAAGAGGGCGGCGGGCAAAAAGTAGCTCCCGCCGGGGATCTTTCCGCATGCATCCGGAGCAAATCGTCAATTTTCTGGACAAGCAAGCGGAAACCGCAGTATATCTGCAGCGCGAAATGGTGGCCCTGCCCGCTCTGGGACCGAAGAACGGGGGGCAGGGCGAGCATCACAAAGCGCAGTTCCTTACTACCTACCTCAAGCAACTGGGGCTGAAGGACATTCGGCAGTTCCCGGCTGAGGATCCGCGGGTGGAGTCCGGGCAGCGCCCCAACACTGCAGCGGTGCTGCCCGGGAGGAATCCGCGGCGAACCCTGTGGATCATTTCCCATCTCGACATCGTCCCCGCGGGCGATCTCAGCCTTTGGAACACCGACCCCTTTACCCTCCACCAGGATGGCGACCTGCTCTACGGTCGCGGAACCGAGGACAACCATCACGGGTTGGTCAGCTCACTGCTCGCAGTCAAAGCCCTCTTGGAAACAAGCGCAGTGCCGCGGATAAACCTCGGTCTCCTTTTTGTATCCGACGAGGAAACCGGCAACGAATACGGTCTCGAATTCCTCTTTCGGCAGCACAGGGACCTCTTCGGCCCGGAAGATCTTTTTCTTGTGCCGGACTTCGGCACTCCGGACTCGAACCTGGTGGATGTCTCGGAGAAGGGGCTCATGTGGCTCAAAATCACCGTGGTGGGCAAACAGTGTCACGGCTCCACCCCGGAAAAGGGGCGCAACAGCCTCCTCGCCGCCTCGGCCGCGGTTCTCGAGCTCCGCGAGCTCTATACGCGCTTCGACCGGGAAAATCCCCTCTTCTCCCCGCCCTACTCCACCTTCGAAGCCACCAAGAAAGAGAATAACGTCCCCAATATCAATACCATCCCGGGCAAGGACATATTTTATCTGGATTGCCGTATTCTGCCGGAATACGATCTGGACCGAGTCCTTGCCTCCGTCCGGGAAATCACCGAGCGGATTGCCTCAATCTACGGAGTGGAGATCCACGTGGAAACCGTACACCGCGAATCCGCTCCCGCCACTGACGCGTCGCATCCCTTTGTCCAGGCCCTGTTGCGTTCCATCGGGACCATGTACAACACCAGCCCCGCTCCCGGAGGCATAGGCGGGGGAACGGTCGCGGCGTTCCCCAGGAAGGAGGGATTCCCCGCGGCGGTATGGGCCACGCTGTTGGGAAATGCGCATCAGCCCAACGAACATACCTCGATTCAAAACATGCTGGGCGACGCCAAGGTCTTGGCCCATTTGGCCCTGCAAATGCCAGAGGACCAGTGAGCGTTCAGCGTTCATCGATCGACGCTCAAAGTTTTCATGCCCCATGGCCCGTGCCCAATAAAGCGCTTGAATCGCGAACCTTTTCCCTCGCACCTCGAACTTCAAACCCTGGACCCTGAACCTTGAACTATCCACCCAAGGAGGACCGCGGTGGAAGACAACGGTGATTCCAACTTATGGAAATCCATCCGCGATTTTTTCACTTCCCGGGATGATAACCCCATCGAGGATGTTATCAAGGAGGCGGAGCAAGACGGTGATCTGGGCCAGGATCTGGGCCGGATCATGCTCAACGTCCTCCGGCTGGAAACACGGCAGATCAATGAAATCATGCTCCCCAGGCCGGATATCGTCTGTCTGGAGGAGAACGCCTCCATCCCGGATGTTGCCGAAAAGATCATTGAGAGCGGTCATTCCCGTCTTCCGGTCTATCGGGACAACAAGGATCAGATCATTGCCGTCATCCACGCCAAGGACATTCTCCCAGTCCTTCTCAAGCCCGACAGCTCCGCGGTCTCCCTCACTGATCTCATGCGCCCGCCGCTGCTGGTGCCGGAGACCAAGAGCGTCAAGAACATGCTGCTCGAGTTCCAGAGCAAGAAGATGCATCTCGCCATCGCCCTGGACGAGTACGGCGGGACATCCGGTCTCATCACCCTGGAAGACGTTCTGGAGGAAATCGTGGGCGAGATCGAGGACGAGTACGACTCCCCCAAGGCCAGTGAGATAACCGTCCTGGAGGACGAGTGCTGTCTTGTCTCCGGACGGACCCTGCTGGAGGATCTCAAGGATCAGCTCGACATCGAGCTTACCTCCGAGTTCGTGGAAACCCTGGGGGGGTTCCTCATCGAGATAGCCGGACGAATTCCCGCCACCGGGGAAACATTCGATATCAAGGGCTATTCCTTTCAGATAAAGGAGGCGGATGCGAAACAGATCCACTCCGTTCTGGTCTTTCCCGTTCCCCGATGCTCAGAGGATGAGGGTCCGGACGGAGAACAGGAGCGCGCCTGAGCCGGTTCAATCCTCCGGCGGCCTTCGCCTGCGACGATCCAGGAGAGAGCTGGGAAATCAATGAAATACCTTATCTGCATCCTCGGTGCATGGTTCGGCTTCGCCAATCCGGTATACCAGGTGCCTCTGCTCGTCCTCCTCCTGCCTGCCTCCCTGACAGCTTTCGGCCTTGAGGCGGACAACCCCAGGGATGCCCTGTTTCACGGCTGGCTTGCCGGCACCCTTGCCTTTTCCGCCTGCCTCTACTGGGTGGCCATTCCGGTGCACAACTTCGGGCCACTGCCCTGGGTCCTCTCCGCAACCTGCCCTCTGCTGCTGGGCGTATACTTCGGCCTCTACACCGGAGTTTACGCCTTAGCTGTGCAATGGGCAGGGAAAAGGCTCCACTGGTTATTGCTCGCCCTTTACTCCGGCCTCATCTGGACGGTCCTGGAATATCTCCGGGCCCACCTCCTTACCGGGTTCCCCTGGCTCACACTCTCCCAGGCCTTCGGCCCCTGGCCGGTGACCATCCAGATCGCGGCCTATATCGGGGCCTTCGGCCTATCCGGTCTGTTGGTCGCGATTTGCGTATGGCTCCTCCGCTTCCCTAAAACGAAAAACGCCCTCATACCAGCACTGCTCGCCTGTGCCCTGATCCTGGTGTCCGGATACGGTCTGCTTCAACAGCCTCCATCCGGGGACTCCAGTGTCCGGGTGGCAGTCGTTCAGGGCAACATCGAGCAGAACCGGAAATGGGACCGGGAATACCAGCAGGATACAGTGGAAAAATACCTCCGCCTGAGCCGGGAAGCCCTGGAAGAAAGCAGTGCCGAGCTTCTCGTATGGCCCGAGACCGCTGCCCCCTTCCACTTGCAGGAGGACTCTGCGCTGCGCCAGAGGATCTCCGCCTTCTGCCGGGAACAGCAGACTGCTCTTTTGACCGGCGCTCCTGGGTACCGAAAGACAGAGGACACCACACACCTCTACAACCGGGGCTATCTCATCGACGAGCGCGGCAGTATGAAGGCTTCCTACGCCAAAATCCACCTTGTTCCCTTCGGGGAATACGTCCCCCTGGGCTCATGGATCCCTTACGTGGACAAGCTAGTTCCCGGAATGGGGGACTTCTCTCCCGGTAGATCCGCAGCTCCCCTGGAGCAGGGCGATCTTGCCCTGGGGCCCCTTATATGTTATGAAGTCATCTTTCCCCATGTGGTCCAGGAACGGGTGGATCAAGGGGCGAATCTCCTGCTCAATATCAGCAACGATGCCTGGTTCGGCCGAAGCTCGGGACCGCGCCAGCACTGGAATCAGGCCGTTTTGCGGGCCGTGGAGCAGGGA
>JAIPDU010000122.1 GCA_021737525.1 Desulfohalobiaceae bacterium
AGCGTCCGAGCAGCGCGGGATCAGCACTTTTGCACGTATTTCATGCGCAGCTCGAAGAGGATGTTGTTCAGCATCTCCTCTTCGTCCGGGGTCAAGTTGCCCTTGGTCTTTTCCTCGAGCATGCCCAGGAGGTCGATGGTGTGCCTGGCCAGATCCAGGTTGTAGGTGGTTTCTCCGCTCTCCGGATCCGGGACCTCGCCCAGGTAGACCAAAACGGAGGAGCAGAGGGACATGACGAAGGTGCTCATGTCCACCTTGGGCATGGGCTCATTCGGGCTGCCGGTCACCATCTCCGTGTACTTTTCCGCTGCCTCGCGACGCTCCTCCGGGGAGCGATGCGTGCCCAGGTTGTCCATGGGGTCGTTTTCCTGGTTCATAGTGCCTCCCCGGCACGATTTGTTTCTTCTGTTTCCTTCCCGTCCGCGGGAAGCGGTTCCCGCCAGGCCGCGCTGTAGGCCTGCAGGGCCTGTTCCAGAAAGTCGGGCTCCGCCGCCGTTTCGACCTCTCGGGAAAGGACTTCCCGCAAGGCCCAGAGCCCGGCCAGCAGATCGGACCAGTCCAGATAGCCCATGTGGCCGATCCGGACCAGCCGGCCCTTGAGGTGCTCCTGCCCGCCGGCCATATAGACGGCGTATTCCGCGGCGATGCGATCCAGGAGGGCCTTGCCGTCCACGCCCTCGGGGAGCAGGAGGCTGGTCAGCCCCCAGGTGTAGTGCTCCGGCACGAAGGGGGTCAGACCCATGGCCCGCACGCCCGTCCGGGCCATCCGGGTCAGGGCCCACTGTTTGCGCTGGACCTGCTCGTGCCCGGTTTCCCGGAAGATCTCCAGGGCCGCCTCCAGGCCGAAGACGAGGTTCACCGGAGTGGTGAACAGGGTCTGCCCGTCCCGGACCTTGTCCCGCTCCTGGACCAGGTTGAAGTAATAGCAGTCCGTGCCCGCTTGCTCGGCCCGCTCCCAGGCCCTTTGGCTCAGGCTGATCAGGGCCAGGCCCGGCGGGAGCATGAGCCCTTTCTGCGAGCCGGTGAGCAGGCAGTCAATCCCCCAGCGGTCCATGGGGCAGGGGGAGATGCCCACCGCGGAGATCCCGTCCACCACGAGCAGGGCGTCCGAATCCCGCGTGATCCGGCTGATCTCTTCCACCGGGTGCAGCACGCCGGTGGAGGTCTCCGAGGCCTGGAGCAGCACTCCGGCGATGTCCGGGCGCTGCCGCAGCCTGTCCGCAATGTCCCCGGCAGGGACGGCCTCGCCCCAGGGATAGTCCAGTGTGTCCACCTCGAGCCCTTGTGTGCGGGCGATGTCCTCCCAGCGCTGCCCGAACTTGCCCGCCTTGGCCACCAGGACCCTGTCCCCGCTCCGGAAGAGATTGCTCACCGCGGCCTGCATGGCTCCGGTCCCGGAGCAGGCCAGGGGCAGCACCGGCTGCTTTGTGCCGAAAAGGCGCCCCAGCTCCGGCTGGATCCGGTGCATGATCTCCCGGAAGGGGTCCTTGCGGTGGTGGATCATGTCCCGGCCCAGAGCGGCCTTGACCTGGGGGGCGAGCTCAGTGGGGCCGGGTGTCAGCAGTCGTTCTTTGTTCAGCATGCGTGTATTTGCTCCTGGCCACCGTGTTCCACGACGCGTGGGGGCTGGCGGCTCCGTCTTCGCCGGGCCCGCCTCAATGGGCCTTCGCCCAGTTCTCGCCCAATCCCCATTCGACTGTCAAGGGAACCTCCAGCTCGGCCACCCCGGACATGATCGTCGCGAGGCGCTCCCCGGCCTGTTGCGCCCCGTCCCGCGGGACCTCCATCAGGAGCTCGTCGTGGACCTGGAGAATGAGGCGGGCGTCCAGGCGGGCGAGCTCCACATCTCCCGCAGCGGCGAGCATGGCCTTCTTGATGATGTCCGCGGCGCTGCCCTGGATCACGCTGTTCACCGCCAGGCGTCTGGACTGCTGGGCCAGGTTCTCGTTGCGGGAGTTGATGTCCGGCAGGAGTCTGCGGCGTCCGAAGAGGGTGGTCACGTAGCCCCGCTGTCCGGCCCCCTCCTGGATATGTTCGAAGAGCCGGCTCACTCCCTCCAGCTTGCTGAAGTAGATCCGGATGAATTCCTTGGCCTCCTTGATGGAGAGTCCTGTCTCCCGGGCCAGCTTCTGCGGGCCCATGCCGTAGATGAGGCCGAAGTTGATGGTCTTGGCCCGGCGCCTCTCGTCGGATCCGATCCGGTCCATCTCCTTTTCCAGGATGAGGCCGGCGGTCCTGGTGTGGATGTCCTCGCCCCCGGTGAAGGCCCGGACCAGATTGGGGTCCCCGGAAAGGTGGGCCAGGATCCGCAGCTCGATCTGGGAGTAGTCCGCGGCGACCAGAAGATTGCCCTGCTTGGGAACGAAGCAGGAGCGCATGCGGGGACCGAATTCGCCCCTGATGGGGATATTCTGCAGATTGGGCTCGCTGCTGGACAGCCGCCCCGTGGCGGTATTCATCTGGTTGAAGCGGGAGTGCAGCCTATGCTCCTGGTCCACGAGCCTGGGCAGGGGCTCCAGATAGGTGGAGCGCAGCTTCTCCAGGCTGCGGTAGCGCAATATTTCCGCAACGATTTCGTGCTGGCTCCGCAGGCCCTCCAAGACATCGCTCGAGGTGGAGGGGGCCCCGGACGGGGTCTTGCGAACCGGCCCCAGTCCCAGATCGGTGAACAGGACCCGGGCCACCTGCTGCGAGGAGCGCAGGTTGAATCGGTCCCCTGCCAGGCTGTACACGGACTCCGCCAGCTGCTCCAGTTCCCTGTTCACGTCCTCCAGGAAGGCCCGGAAGGCCTGCATGTCGATTCCCACTCCCCGCTGTTGCATGCGCACCAGGACCGGTGCCAGGGGCTGCTCCAGGGTCCGCAGGACCGGCAGCAGCCCGGCCTGCTCCAGGCGCTCCTCCAGGTCCGTGCCCAGGCGCAGGGCGGCAAGGCCCTGGTTGTCGCGATGCAGCCCGAGCCGGGACAGATGGGTCTCCAACAGGCGCGGCCAGCTGGTGTTGCGCTGGTCCGGGTCCAGCAGATGGGTCGCGAGGCAGATGTCGAAGATTCGGTCCGTATCCAGGGCGGACCAGGAGGCGTCGGATTCGAGCAAAGCCTTGTAGCTGGGCAGATAGACCCGCCTCGCCCGGGAAAGGTAGGGGGCGAGCTCGGCAGGCGTCTTGTCCGAGAGGAATTCCTCGCTATCCAGGCCGATGAGGACCCCGTCCTCGTCCTCGGCTTCCGCGAGGCCCAGGGTGGCGCCCGCCGGATCAGCCGGCCCGGAGGCGGAGTTGCGGACCTGCTTGGACGCCTCCGCGGCTTCCTTGCCGGAGCCGGGCTCCTGGGTCCGGATCTCGCTCAGGAGGCTCCTTAGCTCGTATTCCTGGAAGAGCTCGGTCAGTCCCTGTGTGTCCGGGGAATCGGCCCGCAGGGACTCAGCCGGGAAATCGGCGAGAAAGTCGGTGCGTAGGCCGGTCAGCCGCCTGGAGAGCTCCAGGGCCTCGCGGTTGTCCTCGAGCTTCTTGCGGAGCTTGTCCTCCACCTGGTCCATGCGCTCCAGGAGCTCGCTGATGCCGCCGTAGCGCTGCAGGAGCTTCTTGGCCGTCTTGGGCCCGATGCCGGGCACGCCCGGGATATTGTCCGACTTGTCCCCGGTCAGGGCCAGATAGTCCGGCCACTGGCCGGGCTCGATCCCGTTCTCCCTCCGGAAGTCCTCCAGGGTGGTGATCTTCTCCTCCTTGGTCCCGGGGTCCCAGAGCACCACGTCCCGGTCCAGGCACTGCAGGAGGTCCTTGTCCGAGCCAACGATGACCACGGGGTGCTCGGGCCGGACCCGGTGCACGAGGCTGGCGATGTAGTCGTCCGTCTCCCCTTCGCTTGCGGTGTAGCAGGCAAATCCCAAGCGGCGCACACCCTCCATGATGGGCGGGATCTGTTGGGACAGGGATTCGGGCATGAGCAGCCTGTGCGCCTTGTATTCGGGATAGATCGCGTTGCGGAAGGTGGGCTCCTTCCCGTCGAGCACAAAGGCGCAGTAGCGGGGGGATTCCCGGTTGCGCAGCCTGAGCAGGATCCGGAGCAGGATGAACAGGGCATTGGTGGGGAACCCGTCGGAGCGGCTCAGCTCGGGAAAGGCGTAGAAGGCGCGGTAGATGAAGGAGCTGCCGTCGATAAGGTAGACCGGCTCACTGGGCCAGCCAAGTTTTTCCCGCAAGGTCATGCTTGTGGACTTTTGTTTTTGCTGGGGTTGTGCGATTTGGGAAGCATCCTGCAGCTCTGCAGGCGTTCCCAGATGAACTGTTGCGGATGTTCCTCGTCCAGGGCATCCAAGGGTATCTCCGCCCGGGCCATGGACTGCTTGCCCCCGGCCTTGCCGTATTCTCCAAAGAGCTTTTGGGCCAGATTGCCCATGTCCGTCTTGATCCCGTCTCCCCGGAAAATGACCACCAGCTTGTTCCCCGAGGTCCCGCTGACCAGATCCCAGCTGATGTCGTGCACCCGCTGAAAGAAATCCGCCAGCACGACCAGGATGTCCGTGGAGTCCACCTCGCCCAGGAACACGGTCAGGCCGTCTCCGAAGAGCCGCATCTTCTTGAAGGCCTGGGAGAAGTATTGCAGCCATTCCACCCGGTATTCGCTGCGGACGATCTTGCGCAGGATCAAGTGGTCCGTCAGCTTGCTCAGATAGCGAAAGGCCCGGATATCCACATCGTGGAAGGACTGCTCGAAGCTGTGGGTGTCCGTTTTGATCCCGTAGAGCAGGGCGGTGGCCAGATGCTTGCCCGGACGAAGCCCCAGATTGTACAAAAGCTCCATCATGAGCGAGCTGTTTGCCCCGTATTTGGGCTGGATCTCGGTGAACGGGGCCTGTACCGGCTTGTTCCGGTCTTGCGGGTGATGGTCGATCACGATGGAAAAGGAGTACCTTTCCAGGTCAGGGTGATGATGGGGCTGGGAGTCCACTAAGGCGAACTTGTCGTACTGCGCCGCGAGCGGGGGAGAAAGCTTGCGTACCGGGATCTGCAGATAGCGGATCATGGCCATGTTGTCCGGACGGGTGACATCGTTGACCATGGCCAGGGAGACCGTTTCCACCCGTCTGGCCATGATCCGCTTCAGGGCCATGGCCGAGGCCAGGGCGTCCGGATCGGCGTTGAACAGGATGAGCCATCTGTCCTTCTTGGTCAGCAGCTTGAGCAGTTGATCCACTTTGTTGGTCATGCGTCGAAAGTATGCCATAGCCACTGCCTGTGAGGTCAGGGGTCGGGAGGTGGGAGGCAGGAAAGCCCGGGAGTGGCGGGACCCGGAAAACGTCCGGATCGGCCGGAGCGATCCCGTTCCGGTTTCGGGAAACGTTCCCCGAATTCCGCTTCCTGCTTGCTGTCTCCCGAACCTGCTTCCCGAATCCTGGAGCCTGTTTCCTGTTCAGGGATCGTTCGCCCCGGGAGCTAAACGTCCATTTCTAAACCTGGCGCGGAAAATGTCAAGAGACTCTCTGAGTTTATCCGGGTGGAACAGCTCGAGCACGATGA
>JAIPDU010000123.1 GCA_021737525.1 Desulfohalobiaceae bacterium
GCATCTGCCAGGGATCGAGGGCACGCTCGAGGAGGGAGGTCTTTCCGGGAATACGCTTATTGATTCAGATCCGCGAAAGCCACCACTGGGTTTTTCGAGCGAGGAGGCTCCGGTTCTGAATTTTCTAAGGCTCCTCCTGCGGGGAGGGGGGGGGCATCCCTGCCCCCACCCCTCACCCACTTTTTCTCAGAAGTGGGTGAGGGGTTTCCCCTTTGTGCTCCATGGCTTCCCTGAAGAGCAAATGAACGAGCCCAAGGTATCGGGTATGCTGAAAAGAAAACTGAGCATCCGGGAAAAGATATTCATCAGTTTCGGCTTGTTTTTCCTGTTGAGCATTATAGGAACATCTTTTGGATATTATCGTTACTATATTCTCTATCAAAAGCTTGATATTGTAGAATACAAAAATAATTTACTTAACACGATCCTGGAAGCAAGGCGTTACGAAAAAAATTTTTTCCTTACACATCAGGTTATACATTTAGAAAACTCTTTGAAGTATGCTCATAAAAGCAAAGAAATACTCTCCAGCATCAACAATAGATACGGAAAATATGCTCATTCAAATAATTTAGGCAATCAGATGGACATGTTGCTAAAATACGAAAATGCATTAGAAAATCTTTTGCATGCAGTTAATCAGCAAAAGTCGTATAAAGGCGAGATTCAGTCTCATCGCATGGATGATCTGAAATCCTATCAAGAAAACATACGTGCCATGGGACATGAAGTAACAGCAGCGCTGGAAACCGGTCTGCAGAAGGAGAGGGGCATCGTCAGAAATCTGGTACAGGAATCGCGTATCTACTTGTTCATGTCCCTGGGCATCATTCTCCTCATCGCGCTCTCCACCTTCGCCTTTCTGTTCTATCACGTTGAGCAGCCCCTGCGCCGGATCGGCATGGCCATTCAGAAGATCGCTTCCGGGGATTACCGAAACTTCCCCGAAGTGGAGACCGGAGATGAGTTCGAAAACCTTGCCCATAGCCTGAATGTCATGCTCGATGAGCTGAACAAGCGGAGCGAACAGCTCGTGCAGAGCGAGAAGATGGCCGCGCTGGGGACGTTGACCTCTGGGGTGGCCCACGAGATAAACAATCCCCTGAACAATATCTCCACCTCCCTGCAGATCCTGCTCGAGGAGCTGGACGAGGGGGATCTGGAGTATCAGCGGGAGCTTTTGACCGAAACCGGAGGGGAAGTGGAAAGGGCCCAGGACATCGTGCGGGCCCTTCTGGAGTACTCCCGCAAGTCGGCCTTCGGCGTCTCCAGGGAGCGCTTCAGGGACTTGGTGGACAACGCGCTCAAGCTCATCCAGGGTGAGATTCCCACAAATGTGCATGTCGAGACGGACATCCCGGAGGAGATCCATGCGACTGTGGATCCACGGCGCATCCAGCAGGTCTTGCTCAATCTCTTGATCAACGGCTTTCAGGCCATGGAACCTGACGGCGGCACCTTGCGCCTGTCGGCATTCGAGGATAAGGAGGGGAGGGGATTCTATTTTCGGGTCCAGGATACGGGGAAGGGAGTCCCCCAAGACCAGCTCGGCAGGATCTTCGACCCCTTTTACACCACGAAGGGGGATACCTCCGGATCGGGCCTGGGCCTCTCCGTCTCTAGGGGGATCATCGAGAGCCATCAGGGCAGCATCACAGTGGACAGCCAAAAGGGCGTGGGAACCACATTCACCGTGTACCTGCCCTATGAGCAGAGCGCGGACGGAACCGGCACGTAAGCGCCACGAAGCCGGTTAACCGCTTGCGCGGCTGCAGCATGCGGATGCTCGGAACACCACAGACCAGGGATTGGAGGCTATGCAAGACCAGGAGTGGACCATTCTCGTTGTGGACGATGAGCGCATTACCCGGAAGAACCTGCAGCGCGTGCTGGAAAAGGAGGGCTATCGCGTGGTCTCCACCGAGAGCGGTGTCGAGGCCCTGAAGCTCGTGGAGAGGCAGGAGTTCGATCTCATCCTGGCGGACCTCAAGATGAAGACGGTGGACGGGATGCGGCTCCTGAAGGAGAGCAAGTCCAGGTATCCGGAGACCGAGGTGATCATGATAACGGCGTACGCCACCGTGGACACTGCTGTGGAAGCGATGAAGGAAGGGGCGTACCAGTATGTGGCGAAACCGTTCAAGCTGGACGAGGTCCGCAAGATCGTGCGGGAGGCGCTGTACAAGCGCAAGATCACCCTGGAGAACCAGAGGCTTCGCTCCGACCTGGAGGGAAGGGAAGGGCAGTCCGAAATCGTGGGCACGAGCCCCGAGATCAAGACTGTCCTGCAGGAGGTCCGACAGATCGGCCCCACGGGCTCCAATATCCTGATTACCGGGGAAAGCGGGACGGGAAAGGAGCTGTTCGCCAGGTCCATCCACCATCAGAGCTCGCGCTCGGAGAACCGTTTCGTGACCTTCAACTGCGGCTCCTTCACCGAGGATCTCATCGCCAACGAGCTCTTCGGTCACGAGAAGGACGCCTACACCGGGGCCACCACATCCAAGAAAGGGCTCCTGGAGATGGCGGACAAGGGGACTGTCTTTCTGGACGAGATCGGGGACATGCCCCTGTCCATGCAGGTCAAGCTCCTGCGGGTGATCCAGGAGCAGGAGCTCATGCGCGTGGGAGGGGTGGAGCCGATCCAGGTGGATATCCGTTTCATCGCCGCGACGCACCGGGACCTCAAGCACGAGGTGGAAGCCGGGAGGTTCCGGCAGGACCTGTACTACCGCCTGAACGTGATCTCCCTCGCCCTGCCGCCATTGGCGCAGAGGCAGGGGGATATTCCGGTCCTTGCCCATCACTTTCTGGTCCGGAAGACCTGGGAAGCCGGCAAGGAGATCTCCGAGATCGCTCCCGAGACCATGGAGCTGTTGGAGAACTACAGCTGGCCCGGCAATGTGCGGGAATTGGAGAACGTGATCGAGCGGGCCGTGGCCCTGAGCAACAGGAGCGTGATCAAGCCCGAGGTCCTCCCGGAATACCTCCGAGCCCTGACCATCGAAACCTACCGGCACATGGGCTCCAGCGTCCCCACCCTGGAGGAACACGAGATCGAGTACATCCGCTGGGTTCTTCAGAAATGCCGGGGAAACAAGACCAAAGCCGCCCAGATCATGGGGATCGACAGGGTCTCCCTCTGGCGCAAGATCAAGCGTTACGGCATCGAGGTGTGATAAGCTCGTTTCGGGGAACGCGCGCTGCCCGAAGGCGAAACCGCGATTCCGGCTTCCCGGTGGTCTCAGGAGGTCCGGTCCAGGATCGGCACGCGCAGAGGGAGGAGCTCCGGCTCGTGAGCCGAAGGACCGGCTCAACCGGCGTAATGACCGATGGACGAAGCGGGCCGGGTGGGATAGATTGGCCCGAGTTATGACAGGCGTGCAACATGTGTCAGTCACACAGGCCGAGTCCGGGCAGAAACTGGTCCAGTTCCTGAACCGGCGCCTGGGGGGAGGCGTCCCCCGCTCCGCGATCATGCGCTGGGTGCGCACGGGCCAGGTCCGCGTGGACAGCTCCCGGGCCAAGCCCTTTCAGAAGGTGACCGCGGGGCAGACGGTCCGCATTCCGCCCTATCGCGGGGAGTCCGGCCACATGGAGGAATCCGGCCGGAAGGATTCCAATCCCTTTCGCTTGCGCAGGGTGTACGAGGACGAGGAGCTCCTGCTCCTGGCCAAGCCCCCCGGATTGGCCACCCAGCCGGGCAAGGGCGTGGAGGAGAGCGTGGACGGACTGATCCGGGCCGAGTACAGGGACAGCAAATGGCCTCCTGCCCTGGTCCATCGCCTGGACAAGGAGACCTCCGGCCTGCTTGTCCTGGCCAAGTCCTATAGCTCCCTGCGCTCGCTGCAGCGGCTGTGGCGCGAGAGCCGGGTGCACAAGCTGTATCTGGCCTGGGTGAGCGGAGACGTTTCCTGGTCCGGCTGGACTGAGCTGCGCGAGGAGATGCTCGAGGACAGGGATTCGGAGCGAAGGAAGGTGCCGGCGGTGAGCCGGGTCCGGGTGCTGCGCCGGCACAGGGGCTGCAGCCTGGTTGCCGTCTCCCTGGACACGGGGCGCAAGCACCAGATCCGGATCCAGATGGCCGGGAGGGGGCATCCGGTGGTAGGGGACCGGAAGTACGGCAGCGGGGGATCCTCGCAGGGCCTTTTGCTCCACGCCTACCGCCTGGCCTGGCCGGAGCGTGATTTTACCCTGCCTCCCCCGTGGCTGGGGCGGTTCGCGGTTTCCTCCCGGGATCTGGAGCAGCTCTGAGCCCTGGTCATCCTGCGCTGCCTGTTGGTGCAGATCCGCGGAGAGCGTGGATGGTCAGAGGAGACCTCAGTGGGAAAGGGAGCTCAGGGAGTGCTTAGACATATTCCGTTTCCGGATCAGGGATTTCCTGTTTCCGTATGCGGAGCCGGGAAAACCAGGAGGGGTGCTTCTTCATGAAGTGCCAGCTGGAGAAGAGGTCCTCCTTGGTGTGGGGCTCCAGGGTCAGGGTGGGGCGAAGGTCCAGCAGCTCCAGGCCGGAGAAGACTTCGGCCCAGGGGATGTTGCCCTGGCCCAGCCCCAGGTGCTGGTCCGCGACCCCGTCGTTGTCGTGCAGGTGCAAATGGGCCAGGTGCTGGCCCAGGGTCTGCATCCAGAGGTAGAGGTTCTGGTACTGGAACCCGCCGCTATAGCTGGCCCAATGCCCCAGATCGAAGCAGAGTCTTACCTGTTGATGCTGGAGCTCGGCCACCAGGTCGGCGAGGGGGCCGGGATCGTATTCCCGCACGTTCTCCAGATACAAGGGGGGATGGCCCGGCCACTGCCCCAGGACTTCCTCCCAGGTCCGGACGGAGCGCTTGAGCCAGGAGGAGTAGAGATCGCTGTACAGGGGAATGAAATTGGCATGGGCCACCAGGAAGCGGGGCTCGTAGAGGGCGGCGATTCGGATGGCCTTCTTGAGCCGCTCTCTGGTGCTGTGCAGGATGTAGTCGTCAATGCTCCCGGGCTGCAAGTCGTGGAAGGGCAGGTGGACGGAACAGAGAAGGCCCTCCTTGTGCAGGGCGTTGGCCAGCTGTCTGTGCCACTCTTCCCCGAGCTTGTCCAGGGCTATGGCGTCCAGCCCGAGCTCCGGATTGAGTTTTCTCCACTGGTAGTATTCCAGATAGGATCGGTCCTCGGCGATGTAGCGGCAGGGGAGATTGACGAAATAGCGGCCCATGGAAGACTCTACCCGTGGTTTGCTTCAGTTGCTGCTGCGTTTTGAAGGATCCGGAGTAAAAATGCGAAAGATTCAGGGTGATTTCGGGAAGGAGTATACCCGTGGTTTCCTTTTCTGGCAAGTTATGGATAGAGTTGTGTGAGATCGGAGATCGGAGGTCGGAGGTCGGCAGTCGGATGTCGGATGTCGGGCGTCGGATGTCGGATGTCGGATGTCGGACGTCGGAGACCGGAAGTCGGAAGATCGGATGTCGGATGTCGGACGTCGGAGATCGGAGGTCGGACC
>JAIPDU010000124.1 GCA_021737525.1 Desulfohalobiaceae bacterium
CCGTTCTGCGTTCACCGTTCCCGGTTCCCCGTTCTGGGTTCCCCGTTCTGCGTTCACCGTTCTGGGTTCCCGGTTCCCGGTTCCCGGTTCTGGGTTGAGGATCCGGGATTGGGGCGTACTGAATGGACCGGGTCCTTTCATTAGGAGTGGGGAGACTCTGGAGCCTGTTGTACAAGTCTTAATCAGAGAAAGCGGAGCAGGTCCCGGAGGCTCGGCCGCTCGCGTTGGTCCAGGCGAGTCAGCCCCAGGCGCCGGGCCTCCTCGCGGGCCTTTTGCAGCTCCTCGCCGCTAATGGAGGAGCATAGCTCCGGATAGGATTTTGCCTCACCGCAGGGCCGGTACTGGTCCATGAGGGTGAGGTAGGTCCGCGGGGAGATCTCCCGGGCCAGGAACTCGAGCCACTCCCGGGTGCCGGCCAGGCCGTCCGGGAGGAGCAGATGGCGCACGATGACCCCCCGCCGGGCCACTCCGCGCCCGTCCGTCTCCAGATCCCCCACTTGCCGCTGCATCTCGCAGAGCGCCGCGCGGGCCTTTTCCGGATAGTCCCGCGCCCCGGTCAGCCGCTCGGCTACATTGGGGTCGGCGAATTTCAGGTCCGGCATGTAGATGTCCACGATTCCGTCCAGCAGGGCCAGGGTCTCCACCTCCTCGTATCCGCCGCAGTTGTAGACCAGGGGGAGAGTCAGCCCCCCTTCCATGGCATGGGGCAGGGCCTGCAGGATCTGGGGCACCACGTGGGTGGGGGTGACCAGATTGATGTTGTGTGCCCCCCGGTCCTGCAGCTCGAGCATGACTGCGGCCAGCTGCTGCGGATCGGCTTGGGCGGCGGCATCCGCGCCGCGGCTCACGTCATAGTTCTGGCAGAAGACACAGCCCAGGTTGCATCCGGCGAAAAAGATGGTTCCCGATCCGTTTCCCCCTACCAGGGGCTGTTCCTCGCCGAAGTGCAGATGATAGGAGGCGATTGGAGCGGCGCTTTGGGTTTGACAAAAGCCGCGCTCCCCCTCTAGTCTGTTCATCCCGCACTGTCGCGGACAGAGCCGACAGGCGCGCAGGATCTCCACGGCCTTGTCCCTGCGCTGGCGCAGGGCGTGCGAAGACAGCCCCAGATAGCCCGGACGCATGCGAAAACCTCCTTGCGGCCTCGATCCGGCGGGGAGTATGCCATTTTTTTTCAGACTAATCGGTCCGGGGAGCGCGGTCAATTCCAGCGGAAACACATACGGGGCATCCCCCCTTGAGGAGGCCTGATGGGTTTTTTCTCCGCAAGCTGCAGCGTGTATCGGTTTACCCTGGTGGAGGAGGTGCCCCAGGCGGTGTGGTCCAATCTGCCGGATATCCTGTGGGAGAACCGATTCCGGGAGATCGAGGACACGGCCGAGGAGAGGGGCTTTGGCTGGGTCAGCTTCGAGGATATGCTGGACACGGATTTCAGCACCGGCTCGCCAGTCAAGGGCCGCTATGTCGCGTTTGCCTTGCGCCTGGACACGCGGCGGATATCGCCCGCGGTGTTCAAGAAGCACTACCGGATGGCCCTGCGGCAGCTCGAGGAACAGGTCAAGGAGAAGGGCGGGAAGTTCGTCTCCAGGGAGCAGAAGAAGGAGCTGAGCGAACAGGTGCGGCTCAGGCTCCTGTCCAAAATGCTGCCCGTGCCCGCGGTCTTCGACGTGGCCTGGGACATGAAAAGCGGCAGGATCTATCTGGCAGCCGGACAGAACAAGGTGCGGGAGCTGTTCTCCGACCTTTTCTATCACAGCTTCGGGCTGCGCCTGGAGCTGTTGTCCCCCTATCGCCTGGCCCTGGAGCAGTTGCCCAGGGAGCAGCGCCACCATCTGGAGACCTACGAGCCGGCTCTTTTCGTCTGAGCTCTCCGTTCCCCGTTCAGCGTTTCCGGTTCCGCGTTCCCCGTGCTGCGACGACTGATCCTGCCCTTTGCCTTCTGCCCTCAGCTCCGCCTATCGCCCATAGCCTTCGCCTTGAGCCTTCGTCCCTCTTCAACCCGGAACGCTGAACGGGGAACGGGAAACCCGGGTCACGTTTTCCTGCCCAGGAGATAGATCCCGTACGTGGCGAAGAGGTTGGCCATGAAGCGGATGCGGATGCCCTTCTCCTCCCCGCGGGAGATGATCGCGGTGTACTTGAGGATGGAGAAGCCGAAGATGTGGCAGAAGCGATGGAAATCCTTCAGTGGGATGACCCGGATGTTGGGCGTGTCGAACCACTCATAGGGGAGATCGCGGGAAATGGGGGCGCGCCCCTTGAAGAAGAAGAAGAGCCTGTTGGCGATGTAGCTGAAGTTGGGGAAGCTGACGACTCCCTTGTTGCCCACGCGGAGCATTTCGTGGAGGAGAAAGGCGGGCCGGATGACCTGCTGCAGGGTCTGGCTCAGGATAACGTAGTCGAAACTGGCTGTAGGGAAGTCCTGTATTTCTTCGTGGATGTCCCCGTGGATCACGTTCACCCCGTTGAGGATGGCCTGGGAGGCCTTTTCCTCGTCGATCTCGATCCCGGTGGCCCGAATGCCTTTGTGCTGCTGCAGGTGGCAGAGGAGCTCCCCCGAGCCGCAGCCCAGATCCAGGACCCGGCTGCCCGGCTTGATCCAGGAGGCGATGGTTCTCAGGTCGTAACGTATCGATGCGGCTGTTTGTTTTTCCGTGTTCATGGGGCTTGTTCGCATGGGAGTTTGCGGTTGCGGAAAACAAGGGCCGGAAGCGGGAGGGGAGTCTTGCTGTCCTGTCCTTCCCTGCCGCGTGGGTCTTCGCTTCAGCCGTCCTCCCTGTGGACCTGGTCCAGGAATCCGGAGACCAGAGCGGCCTGTTTGGGGTTGTGCACCAGAAAGGAGTCGTGGCCGTAGTCGATGTCGATCTCGCAGAAGGTGACCATGATGTTGTTCTTCTTCATGGCCTTGACCATGGCCCGGGATTGGGAGGTGGGGTAGAGCCAGTCCGAGGAGAAGGAGAGCACCAGGTATTTGCAGCTGGCCCGGGAGAAGGCCTGCACCAGGGATCCGTCTCCGTAGCGCTGGGCCAGGTTGAAGGAATCCGTGGCCCTGGTGAGATAGAGCAGGGAGTTGGCGTCGAAGCGATGGACGAACTTCTGGCCCTGGTAGCGCAGGTAGTTGCTGACCGGAAACTCCGTGAAAAAGCCGCCTTCCCTGCCGGTGGCCCCGTTGTTTGGCCCGTCGAACTTCTTGTGCAGGGCGATGTCCGAGAGATAGGTCACGTGCCCGATCATCCGGGCCACGGCCTGGCCGTGCTGGGGCTGGGAACGGTGGTAATAGTCCCCGTTGTTCCAGTTGGGGTCGTTCATGATGGCCTGCCTGGAGACCTCGTTGAAGGCGATGGCCATGGCGGAGTGCTTCGTGGCCGTGGCGACGGGGATCGCGGAGTGGATCATCTCCGGAAAGCGGACGGACCATTCCAGGGCCTGCATCCCGCCCATGGAGCCGCCGATCACCGTGAGCAGCCGCTCGATACCCAGGGAGTCGATGAGGTGCTTCTGGGCCTGGACCATGTCCCCGATGGTGATCAGGGGAAAGCTCAGGGCATAGGGCTTGCCGGTGCGGGGATCCGTGGAGCTGGGCCCGGTTGAGCCCATGCAGCCGCCGATCACGTTGCTGCAGATGACGAAGTATTTGTTTGTGTCGATCCCCTTGCCCGGGCCGATCATGTTCTCCCACCAGCCGGGCTTGTCCTCTCCGGAGTAGTACCCCGCGGCATGGGAGTCCCCTGTCAGGGCGTGCAGTATCAGCACGGCGTTGTCCCGGTTCCGGTTCAGCTCCCCGTAGGTCTCGTAGGCCAGGGTGAGGGGACCGAGCCGCTGCCCGCACTCGAACTCCATTTCATCCGGGGGATGGGCGAAATGGAAGTATTTCTTGTCCACGATACCCACTGTGTCCTGCGCCATGGATTCAGCTCGCCGCTTGCAGGGCTTGGTCGATGTCCTGGGTGATGTCCTCGATGTCCTCGATGCCGATGGAGAGGCGGATGAAGTCGCTCGTGACCCCGGACTGCTCCCGGTCTTGCGGACTAAGCTGGGCATGGGTCGTGGAGGCGGGATGGATGGCCAGGCTCTTGGCGTCGCCGATGTTGGCCAGGTGGCTGAAGAGGCGCAGATTCTCGATGAAGCGCCTTCCCGCATCCTCGCCGCCCCGGATCCCGAAGCCCACCAGGCCGCTCGCGCCGCGGGGCAGATATTTCCGGGCCCGGTCAAAGGTGGGGTGGCTCTCCAGGCCTGGATACAGGACCCAGCTCACTCCGGGATGGCTCTCCAGATGACGGGCCACTGCCAGGGCGTTTTCGCTGTGCCGCTGCATGCGCAGGGGAAGCGTCTCCATTCCCTGCAGCAGGAGGAAGCTGTTGAAAGGGGAGATGCAGGCCCCTGTGTCCCGCAGGAGCACGGTCCGGGCCCGGACGATGTACGCGGCCCGGCCCACGGCCTCGGTCCAGACCAGATCGTGGTAGGAGGGGTCCGGTCGGGTGAACATGGGGAAGGCGTTCGAGGCGCTCCAGTCGAAGGCGCCCCGGTCCACGATGGCGCCCCCCATGCTGGTGCCGTGCCCGCCGCAGTACTTGGTCAGGGAGTGGACCACGATGTCCGCCCCGTGCTCGAAGGGGCGGCAGAGAAAGGGAGAGGGCACGGTGTTGTCCACGATAAGGGGGATTCCGGCCTCGTGGGCGATCGCGGCGATCCGCTCCAGATCCGGGACGTCCAGCCTGGGATTGCCCACGGTTTCCAGGAAGAGGCACTTGGTGTTCTGTCCGATGGCTTGGGCGAAGGCTTCCGGTTCCCCGGGGTCCACGAAGCTGGCCTCGATGCCGTACTGGGGCAGGATGTGCCGGAAAAGATTGGCTGTGCCGCCGTAGAGGCTCTTGGAGGAGACGAAGTGGTCCCCGCTGCGGCAGATGTTGAGCACGGCATAATAGATGGCCGAGGTCCCGGAGCTGGTGGCCAGGGCGCCGACTCCGCCCTCCATGAGGGCCAGGCGCTTCTCCAGCACGTCCGTGGTGGGATTGGTGATGCGGGTGTAGATGTTGCCCGTGTCCTGGGGGGCGAAGTCCTCGGGGCGCAGACCCTCCCGGTCCAGATTGAGCCTGGGGGCCCAGACCTCGGGCTTGAGCTCGAAGAGCTGCGCCGCGTCCTCCGCGCTCTGAAAGACGTAGCTGCTGGTCTGATAAATGGGGACAGTCCGGCTCCGGGTGGCGGGATCGGGGATCTGTCCGCCGTGCAGGGCCAGGGTGTCCGGCCTCCAGGGCATAATGGGTCTCCTTCGGTCTTTTTTTAGATGCAAATGGGCCTAACTTTTTGAAATACAACAAAAAAGCGAAGGCAGGCGGGGCCGCTTGAGCTGGGTTTCATATAGCACCATCACTTTGTTCATACCGCAATAAGCAAGCATTGTGGTGTAATGAACCACCCCAAGCTCAAACGAGAATCCTGCCTCGAAC
>JAIPDU010000125.1 GCA_021737525.1 Desulfohalobiaceae bacterium
GGAAGAGCCGGCGCCCGGCGCCCCGGAAATCAAAGATGCATTCCCGGCAACAGCGGAGAAACCCGCTGCACCTCCTCCGGAGCCCGGAGAGAAGCCAGAGAAGCCGACCAAGAAGAAAAAGAAGAAGGAAAAGCGCACTGTCGATGTCTCCGGCCTGTACAACGGGCAGGAAGCCCAGGAGCCCGCGGTCGAGGAAAAGCAGGACAAGCCGAAGAAAGGCAAGGCCGGTAAGCAGCCCGGAAAGAAGAAAGGCGCAAAGGGCAGGCCGGAAAAGGCGGACAGGGCCAAGCAGGCCAGCAAGCCCGCGGCTGCGCAGCCGCAAAAGGCGGCCAAGCGCAAGATCCGGATGCAGGAGGCCGTCAAGGTCTCGGAGCTCGCCCAGGAGATGGGGGTCAAGGCCCAGGAGATCATCAAGACCCTCATGGGGCTGGGGATCATGGCCACCATCAACCAATCCCTGGATGTGGACACCGCCTCTGTCATCGCGGCGGAATACGGCTATGACGTGGAGGAGACGGGCTTCTCCGAGGCCAGCTATCTCGGCTCCGAGCGCGAGGACAGCCCGGAGGAGCTGCAGCCCAGGCCCCCTGTGGTCACCATCATGGGCCACGTGGACCACGGCAAGACCTCGCTCTTGGACGGCATCCGCGAATCCCACATCATGGACAGCGAATCCGGGGGCATCACCCAGCATATCGGGGCCTACCAGGTCACCATCCGGGACAACACCATCGTCTTTCTGGATACTCCGGGGCACGAGGCGTTCACGGAAATGCGCTCCCGCGGGGCCCAGGTCACGGACATCGTGGTCCTGATCGTGGCCGCGGACGACGGGGTCATGGACCAGACCAAGGAGGCCATCAACCACGCCCGGGCCGCGGAGGTCCCCATACTTGTGGCAGTGAACAAGGTGGACAAGGACAATGCGGACACGGAACGGGTCAAGCGCGAGCTCGCCGAACAGGACCTCCTCCCGGAGGACTGGGGAGGCGATACCATCTTCACCTATATCTCGGCCAAAAACCGGCAGGGAATCGACCAGGTTTTGGAGATGATCCTGCTCCAATCCGAAATGCTCGAGCTCAAGTCGAACCCGAACAAGCGGGCCAGGGGCCACATCGTGGAGGCCGAGCTGGACAAGGGCAAGGGCCCGGTGGGAACCGTGCTGGTCCAGGAGGGAACTCTGCGCACCGGGGATGCCGCTGTCTGCGGCCTGTATCACGGCCGCGTCCGGGCCCTGTTCAATGACCGCGGCCAGAGGATCAAAAGCGCTGGCCCGTCCACACCCGTGGAAGTCCAGGGCCTGGAGGGCGTGCCCAACGCAGGGGACGAATTCGTGGTCCTGCAGGACGAGAAGGTCGCCAAGCGCATTGCGGAGTCCAGACAACAGAAACAGCGGGAAAGGGACCTGGCCCAGGAGGGCAAGGTCACCCTGGAGAGCTTCTTCCAGGCCAAGAAGGAGGAAGAGCTCAAGACCCTGAACCTGATCCTCAAGGCGGATGTGCACGGCTCCCTGGAGGCAGTGTCCGAGGCCGTGCAAAAGCTCTCCACCGAGGAGGTCCGGGTCAAGATCATTCACGGCGGTATCGGCGGCATCACCGAATCGGACATCAAGCTGGCCTCGGCTTCCCGCGCCGTGCTCATCGGCTTCAATGTGCGGCCCACGGCCAGGATCATGGACGTCGCCGAGAACGAGGGCGTGGACATCCGCTACTACAACGTGATCTATCAACTGGTGGGCGAGGTCAAGGAGGCCATGGCGGGCCTGCTCAATCCCGTAACCCGCGAGGTCTACCTGGGCCAGGCCGAGGTCAGGGACACCTTCAATGTCCCCAAGGCGGGAACCGTGGCCGGATGCTACGTTGTGGACGGCAAGCTGCAGCGCAACGCCAGCGTCAGGCTGTTGCGGGACGGAGTGGTGGTCCACTCCGGCAAGCTGGATTCCCTCAAGCGATTCAAGGAGGACGCCAAGGAAGTCACCAAGGGCTACGAGTGCGGAGCCGGACTCGCCGGATACAACGACATCAAGGTGGGCGACGTTCTGGAGGCCTATACGGAGGTCCAGGAGCGTCCTTCCCTGGACTAACCTCAGTGCCGCAATCCATGCCTCTCACGAGCTCGTTTCCCAACGGAAACGGGTTGCCGTTTCTTTTTCCCGAAAAGGAACAAAAGTGAGGTGATAGCATTTTTCGATTTTCTTGTTTCTTTTTCCGAAAGAAGAAGCAGAGCTGGTTCATTGCCGGGCCTCACACCCAACAGCGTCCCTTGAGATCAACACGAGCGCCATGTTCATCGGATCACTGCAGATCACATTCAGGCTCCACGGCGTCTTCTCCAAAAAGCAGAAGCGCGGCTTGGCCAACAGCCTGAAGCAGAAGCTGCGCAATTCCTTCAATGTCTCGGTCTCCGAGATCGCGGAACAGGAAAGCCTGGACTACCTTGTTCTGGGCATCGTTACCCTGACCACGGATACCAGGTCGGCCCACAGCGCCATGCAGAAGATCCTGAACAAAGTGGAAGCCACCTCTCCGGAAGAGGTCCTGGATGTCTCCACCGAGGTGTTCCACGCCTGATCCCTGGAACCAATCATTTTTCCGGATTACCGGGAGAAATACAATATGCGCAAGGGCACATCCAGACGGGCCTTCCGCCTGGAGGAACACATCAAAAAAGAGCTCAGCCGAATCCTGATTGAGGATATCCAGGATCCCAGGCTGGAGCTGGTCACCATCAGCGGGGTGCGGCTCAACAGCGACCTTACTGTCGCCGAGGTCCTCTACACCCACGCCTCGGACGCGGACAAGAGAGAGGAGGCCTACCAGGGACTTTCCAGCGCTAAGGGGCGGATCCGCCATCTGCTGGGACAGAGCTTGAAACAGAAGTTTGTGCCCGAGCTCCGCTTCAAGTGGGACGACTTCCTGGAGACCATGATCTATGAATCCCCGTAGCCAGATCCTGGAAATCATCCGCGAGAACCGGAAGTTCCTCATCCTGTCCCACACCAGTCCGGACGGCGATGCCGTGGGCTCCATGTTCGCCTTGGGCTGCATTCTTCGCTCCCTGGGAAAGGAAGTCCATCTCTGCAACGAAAGCGGCCTCCCGGAGCGATTTTCCTGGCTGGCCGCAGCGGACCAGGAAGTGCTCACCCAGGTCCCCGGGGACAACTACGACTGGGCCTTCGCCCTGGATTGCGGGGCCGCTTCCCGCGTGGGCAGCGGGATCGAATCCGCCGTGGATTTCCGCTTCAGCATCAATATCGACCATCATCAGGGAAACACCCTGTTCGGGGCAGTCAACTGGGTCGAGACCCGTTCTTCGGTAGGGGAGATGATCGCCCTGCTGGGCCGCGATCTCGGCCTGCAACTCTCCGGAGCACTGGGAGAGGCCCTGTATCTGGCCCTGGTCACGGATTCCGGCTTCTTCACCTACAGCAACACCACCGCGGAGACCCTTCGCGTCGCCGCGGACATCCTGGAGCACGACCTGGACCTGGACCGCTTCAACGCGAATCTGCTGCGCCAGTGGAGCCCCGGCACGGTAAAGCTGCACGGTCTTGTTCTGGACAAGGCCCATCTCGCGGTGAACGGCCGCGTCGGGGTTGTTACCGTGGATCGGGACATGCTGGAGCGGAGCGGGGGCTCCTGGGAGGACACGGACAGCTTGGTGGACTACATGCGCCGCGTACGCGGGGTGCGGGTATCGCTCTGCCTCAAGGAGAAGGAGCCCGGAGTGGTCAAGATGAGCCTACGCTCCTGGGGCGAGGTGGATGTCCAACGAATCGCCTCCGGTCTGGGGGGAGGCGGCCATGCCAACGCCGCTGGAGGCGTGCTGCATACCGGTCTGGGCGAGGCGAAGGATCGCGTGATTCGACATATCGCCCGGCACATGGAAGAGGCTTCTTCGGAGGCAATGCCAGAGGATCAAGCCGCTGACGCGAGGTCGCCCCTTCCATGAGCCACAAGAGCGATCTGCCCGAGCAACAGCACGGCGTCCTGGTCCTGAACAAGCCCAAGGGTCCCACCTCCACGGAATGTCTGGAGCGGATCAAGAAAGGGCTCAGGCAGAAAAAGATCGGGCACGCCGGGACCCTGGATCCGCTAGCCAGCGGTGTTCTTTTGGTTGCCCTGGGCCGGGCCACCAAGCTCACTCCCTATCTGGTGGAAGGGGACAAGGTCTACCGGGGCTGGATCCAGCTGGGCCGGACCACTGACACCTATGACACCCAGGGAGAGGTCCAGTCCGAGGGGGATTGGCGCGGCCTGGACACGGGGGATCTGCAGCGGGAGATCGCCTCTTGGCGGGAGATCACTGAACAACACATTCCGCCTTTTTCCGCAACCAAGCACAAGGGCAAACCCCACTACCGCATGGCGCGCCGCGGGGAGACCCCGCCAGAAAAAACCAAGCCCGTACGTATTGACCGTGCGGAGACATTGGCCGTAGAATTACCGATTGTTCAATTCCGGATCACGTGCTCCAAGGGCACCTACATCCGCTCCCTGGCCCACAGCCTGGGGACGCGACTCGGTTGCGGAGCCGTGCTTTCGGATCTGATACGGGAGGAAAGTCGTCCCTTCGGCCTGGACCGGGCAGTGGAGCTGGAGAACCTGCTCCACGACCCCGGACTCTTGCCGAGGCATGTGCTCTCCCTCCCCGAGGCTCTGCCCCATTGGCCCAAGCTCTACCCGAGCAGCGCCCAAGCAGCCGGAATCAAGAACGGAAACTGGCTCAAAGCGGACGAGCTGCAAGGGCACACTCCCGGGGGCGAAGGCGAGAAGGCCCTTTTCCTGACCACTCAGCGGGCCCCGCTCGCCCTCATGGAGACGCGCCTCTGGCGCGGAGAGCTCTATTGGGCCATTCTCAGGGGGCTCTGGTCATCCTAGAACAGAAACAAACCAGGCAAGGAGGAATCGCTGTGGCCTTATCCGTGGAAAGAAAGCAGGAAATTATCGATCAGTACAAGCAGCACGAGAGTGACACCGGATCCCCAGAGGTCCAGATCGCGCTGCTTACCAGCCGTATCGAGCATCTGACGGAGCACTTCAAGACCCACAAGCACGACTACCATTCCCGCAACGGCCTGCTGCAGCTCGTGGGCCAGCGCAGAAAGCTCTTAAACTACCTGCGCAAAAAGGACGTCAATCGTTACCGCGATCTGATCAAAAGACTGAACCTGCGCAAGTAAGCCCGGTCTGTGCGGTCAGGCCGGACACGACCCCATACGTCGATCCCGCGCCGGGCCGCTCGGAATCAGCGCACGGAAGGGGCCTGTTCTCTTGCGCAAGAGAACAGGCCCTTCCCCCCAAAAAAACACGACTTTTTTCAGGAGCACAAACCAATATGGCAACAGGTCTCAAGAGCACGCGGGTCAACACCCGCATCGCGGACAAGGATATCATCCTCGAGACGGGCAAGCTCGCAAACCAAGCCGACGGCGGGG
>JAIPDU010000126.1 GCA_021737525.1 Desulfohalobiaceae bacterium
TCGTGATTCGTGATTCGTGATTCGTGAAGAGTGTTGTTCTCTCTTGGTTGTCAACCTCTGATTCCAAGCCTCTTAGGGCTATCGCACTTGGATATCCCCTCATAGTGTCGGGATTTTTCCAAGTAGTTAATGCCCCAGCCTGCTCTTCGAGACAAGTCTCAGACAGGCATTCAAGAGATTGGATCCCTGATCTTTTCTCTGTGTGTCTCTGTGCTCTCTGTGGTAAAAAACACTTCACCACAGAGAGCACAGAGGTGCACAGAGAACGGAGAAAGCGAGGACGGCTGCATCATTACATATTTGTCCATAAGTTCAGTATGTTAATTCAAATGCGATGACCCTGCCAAGCCTCGCAATCGGACTTTCGGCTTCCGACGTCTGATGTCTGACGTCTGACGTCTATCTTGAGTCCTCGGATGTGCCCGTCACATTCTTCGAACTTGCACCTTTTCCCTTTCGATTTGACATTCAATACAACACTTGCTCCAGGCAGAGCCCCCTGGCCGGAGCCGTGGCCGAGGCGCGGCTCCTGTCCCGGGAGTCCAGGATGGCCTCCATTTCCCCGGGGCTCAGCTTGTGTCTCCCGGCGCGCACCAGGCAGCCCACCATGATCCGGACCATCTGCTTCAGGAACCCGTCCGCGGTTACGGAGACGACAATCTCCTCGGGGCGCCGGCCGGGATCCAGGCGGACGCTGTGCACCGAGCGCACGCTGTGCGCCAGCACAGTGCCCACGTTCTGCATGGCTGCGAAATCGCGGCGTCCGGGGAAGACCTCTGCGACGCGCCGCATGGCCTCCGGATCCAGCTCTCCCACGGGCCAGACAAAGGGCCTGCGCTGCGGAATCACGTATTCCGGAGCAGTCCACAGGGTATAGCTGTAGATCTTGGCCTTGGCGCTGTGGCGGGCGTGGAAGGAATCCTCCACCCACTTGGCGGAGGTGACGCACGCATCGTCCGGCATAAGGGAATTCAGGGCCCTGCGCCAGGGTACACAGATCCTGTCTTCCGGGATGTCGCAGTGGGCGACCTGTCCCAGGGCGTGGACCCCGGAGTCGGTCCGCCCCGCCCCGTGCACCCTGATCCGACGGTTGCAGATTCGGCTCAGCGCCGTCTCCAGACAGCCCTGAACCGATCGTTCCCGCGGCTGGACCTGCCAGCCTGCGAAACAGGCCCCGTCGTACGCGATCCATAGCGCCAGACGCGGCATTCGATGCTCCCTGGATTATGCCTGTCCACTCCGGAAGAGGCACCCCTTCTGTGCGGGCTGTCTCAGCGTCGCTCTAGCGGATTGACGATCCGGGCACGGCCTGCGATGCTTTCGACTGCGAGACGGAAACGGAACCGAGCGAAGCCGAAAAAGCGAGTCGCGCCAGCATAAGGAATCCGCTCCCACATGACAACCCGGACCCACCCCTTGCACTCCAAGGAGAAACCATGAGCCAGCGCAACATCTACCTGGAAACGGTGCCCATCCCCGAGGCCCTGACGCGTGTGAAATCCCGCCTGGACAGGGACTGCCTGCTGCAACGGGAGCTTATCCCGGCAGAGGAGGCGGCGGGACGGATAACCGCGGAGCCCATCTTCGCCCGCTACTCCTCCCCAACCCACCACAGCGCGGCCATGGACGGGATCGCCCTCGCCGCGGAGTCCACCTTCGGGGCCAGGGAGGGACGGCCCCTCGCCCTGCGCCGGAACACGGGCTACATTCCGGTCAATACCGGCGATCCCCTGCCTTCGGGATGCGATGCGGTGGTCATGATCGAGTACGTGGAGCAGCTGGACCAGGAAACGGTCCAGCTGGAGCACCCCGCCTTTCCCTGGCAGCACGTGCGCCGCATCGGCGAGGACATCGTGGCCACGGAGCTCCTTCTGCCCCAGAACCACCGCCTCACCGCGTACGATATCGGGGCCCTGCTGAGCGGGGGAATCTATGAGGTGCCCGTGCGGCAGAGGCCCCGGGTGCACATCGTCCCCACAGGCGACGAGATCCTGGACTTCACCCGCCGGCCGAATCCTGAGCCGGGCCAGGTCATCGAGAGCAACTCCCAGGTGCTGGCCTCCCTGGCCCGCTCCTGGGGCTGCACCGCCGCCAGGGTTCCTCCCGTCCCGGATGACGAGGACAAACTGGCACAAGCCCTGCAGGAAGCGCTGGACTCCGGGGCCCACATCGTGGTCATCGGAGCCGGATCCTCCGCAGGGAGCCGGGACTTCACCCGCAGGGTCCTGGAGCGTTTCGGCACCGTCCTCGTGCACGGGATCAAGGCCATGCCCGGAAAGCCGACGCTCGTGGCTGTGAGCGGCAACAGGCTCCTAATCGGTGCTCCCGGCTATCCGGTCAGCGCGGTGATCTGCTTCGAGGAGATTCTGCGGCCCCTGGTGGAATGGATGACCCGCTGCGATAAGGACCGCGGACCTGAGGCGGAGGTCAGGCTGACCCGCAAGGTGCCCTCCAAGCTGGGCCAGGAGGAGTTCCTCCGTCTCTGCGTGGGGCAGGTGGGCGAGGAGTTGGTGGGGACCCCGCTGCCGCGGGGAGCGGGCCTGATCACCTCCCTGACCAGGGCCCAGGGAATGGCCCGGATTCCCGCGGAATCCGAGGGCAAGCAGGCGGGGGAGTTCCTTCGGACCGAGCTGCTGGTCCCGCGACAGGAGCTGGAGCGGGTCCTGGTCTGCGTGGGGAGCCACGACAACACCATCGATCTTCTGGCCAACGAGCTCATGGGACTGGAGTCCCCGCTAACCCTGACCTCGACAAACGTGGGGAGCATGGGCGGGCTGCAGGCCATTCGGGACGGCTCGGCCCATTTGGCGGGGACCCATCTCTTTGATCCCCAGAGCGGGGAATACAACTTTCCCTTCCTGGACCGGATCATCGGGGACATGCCGGTCACTGCTGTCAACCTGGCCATCCGCCATCAGGGTCTGCTCGTGGCCAAGGGGAACCCGCTGGGCATCCGGGGCATCGAGGACCTGACCCGGGAGGAGGTTCGCTTCGTCAACAGGCAGCGCGGGGCCGGGACCCGGATCCTGCTCGACGACGCCTTGAACCGCCACGGCATCTCCGGGCAATCGATCCAGGGCTACGACCGTGAGGAATTCACCCACATGGCCGTGGCGGTCAACGTCAAAAGCGGGGTTGCGGACTGCGGCATGGGGATCCACGCGGCTGCCAAGGCCCTGGACCTGGACTTTGTCCCCTTTGCCAGGGAGCGCTACGACCTGGTCATCCCCCGAGCTTTCCATGAGGAGCCCAAAATTCAAACCCTGCTGGGTCTGATCAGGCAACCCGATCTGCAGACCAAGATCCGGGACCTGGGCGGATACGAGACCCCATGGACCGGCCGCATCGTGCGGCCAGGGGACGGTTTGCCTCCGGAAGAGGACCGGGAGAGCGGAGGATAAAGCGAGCCTCTCGCTTGCTGGGTGCAGGGACGGCTGTGTTCAGGTATGCGCTCCGGGAAGGCTTAGAGGCGAAGCACCACGCGGTCTCCACTCTCCAGACCGAGCCGCTCGGCGCAGGAGGCCCTGTCCACCGCCAGCTCCAGATAGCCCTGGCTTCCGGGGAGAAGTCCCGCGCTGCCAGGGGGAATGTCGTTATAGGCCCGGACCAGGGTGACGAAAACTGATACCGGTTCGAGCAGATCCGCTCCATCCCGGCCCCCGAAAACATTTTTCCAGGCGCTTTCGGGGATGTTGAGCACGCAGTTACCGAAGCGGTCCACATGCAGGACCCGGGCCTCGAGGCGATTGCCCTCCACTTCCGCCTCTCCGAAGGGGAGCCGGACCAGGTCCTGGCCGGCCAGCCTCTCCCCGAGCCGGTCCGGGTCTCGCCCCTCGGCCAAATCCGCAGCCAAGGGCGCGAATACGTCCCTGCCGTGGAACGTGCTGCTGGCCCCGGAATAGCGCTTCGTGCCGAGACGCCACAGGCCGTCGGGAGAGACATCGCGGAGCAGCAGATCCAGGAGGCCGTTGTCCGGAGCCAGGACGTATTCCCGCCTGGAGCGAAGGAGCACGATATCACGCGAACTCCCCACTCCGGGATCCACCACCGCCAGGACAATGCACCCACGGGGCAGCCAGGGCCAGCTGGCGCGAAGGAAAAAGGCACCCTGCGGGATATTGTGCGGGTCCACCTGATGGGACAGATCCAGGATTTGACAGGAGGGATTGCGCCGTAGCAGAACAGAGGCAAGCTGTCCCCTGTAGGGATCCCTATCACCGAAATCGGTCAACAGCCCGAAAATAGCGACCATAGCCTATGCAGATCCTCACCATGTTCCTCGTTTTCGTGGCCGGGATGCTCGCTCCCTCCCAAGCCGGGATCAATTCCACCCTGAGCCGCTACGTGGGCAGCGACTTCCTGGCCGCCCTGGTCTCCTTCAGTGTGGGGACCCTGGCCCTGGCGACGTACGCCCTGCTCTCCAGGCTGCACATGCCCCTGCTCAAGGCCCTGGGCCAGGGACCCTGGTGGATGTGGCTGGGCGGCCTGTGCGGGGCCTTCCTGGTCACCGTAACCATCCTTGCCGCCCCCAGGCTGGGGGCAACCACCATGATCGGCTTTCTCCTGGCCGGCCAGATGATCGCCTCGCTCATCCTGGACCATTTCGGCCTGCTGGGCTACTCCGAGCACGCCATCAATATCTGGCGCGTGCTGGGCGTGGTGCTCCTGGCCAGCGGGGTCATGCTCATCCGGACCTTTTAAAAGTGATAAGTTATCACTGGTGTCCGGACGTTACAAAGATTTCATGTAACTATTCACCGCCTTGCCGACCGTAATGTTCACAGGACATTTGCGCTGAGGCCAGGGAAGTGGTGAATAGTAACCGCCGGAATTACAAGCCCTTTCCTTCACGACCGCCACCACCCATGCCGCGACCACCCTTTTCCGGACCCCGACCGCGGGCGCCGCCTCCTTGGCCCTGGCCGCCCCGACCGGGGCCTCTTCCCCGGCCGCCACCGCCCTTGCCGCTGCCTCCGCCCGGGCTTCCGGATCCGTTTTCCGGGGACGGCCCCTCTCCTTGCCGACTCCCGCCGCCTGCCGAAGCGGAAGCCGCGGGAGCGAAGCCGGAGTTGGCCAAAGCCTGACGCACGGTTTGACCATTTCCCTCCACCAAACGGATATTCATCTTTTCCAGGGCGCGCAAGGCCTTGGGTCCGACCTTCCCGGTTATGAGCACCTCGACTCCCTGCCCGGCAATGGCCTGGGCCGTCTTGATGCCGGCACCCTGTTTAAGGTCCATGTTGGCGGTGTTGTCCACATGCTTTGTCTCTTTGCTATCGCTGTCGTAGAGGACAAAACCCGGAACCCTTCCGAATCGGGGCTCGAAAGAACTATCCAGGGATGCGCCCCCGGCGCTTATGGCTATCTTCATCATCCTTCTCC
>JAIPDU010000127.1 GCA_021737525.1 Desulfohalobiaceae bacterium
GCGGGGGTGTGCCACTCCCGGCCGGAATCTTTAGGCGCTGCCGCAATCCCTGGGATCATCGCCTATCTTGTCCAGTGTGTGTTGCAGGGCGGGGAGCACGGCCTCCAGGTTGTCCCGGACGGCGCGGCTGCTTCCCGGAAGGTTGATGATCAGGCTTTTGCCCAGAATTCCTGCCTTGGCCCGGGATAGCACGGCACGGGGGGTCTGGGCCAGGGATGCGGCCATCATGGCCTGCTCAAAGCCGGGGAGCTCCCGGTCCAGCACGAGACGCGTAGCGTCGGGGGTGATATCCCGGCTGGTGACTCCGGTTCCACCGGTGGTGAGGATAAGGTCGACACGGAGCTCCAGGGCGAGGTGGTGCAACAGGCTCCTCAGGGCCTCCGGTTCGTCCGGCAGGGTATAGTGCTGGCTATGGGCAAGCGAAAGCCGGGCGCCCACCAGGTCCCGGATCAGGGGGCCGCTCCCGTCTTCGCGGGAACCGCTGTGGGCCTTGTCGCTCAAGGTGACGGAGGCCAGGGTGGAGCCCTCCTTGCGGCAGGCAAGGACATGTTCGCCCGCTTCCAGGGTGATGCCGCGCAGGCAGCGCAGGTGGCATCCGGGCGCCATGGCGCTGTCTCCGGGGATCCAGAGGGTGTTCAGGGCCCGGAAGCAGGGGTCGGTGTCCGTTCCCAGGAGGTCGCCACAGGGAACCTGTGCCGGGCTTGCGGCGATTGTGGGTATCGGGCCGGCCTCCCCGCCGGAAGAGGAGAGGAATACCGCGTCTCCCCTGTTTAAAGCCAGGGAGCGCTTGAGATGGAGGGTGACCGCGGCTGGACGCATAGCTTGTTCTCGGCCCCTTGCACGATACAAGTTGTATCAGGCGGCTTCGGAGCTTCCCTTTCTCCAGGTATTTTCCTCTCCGCGGGCCAGACGCAGGATATTCTCCCTGTGCTTGGCGAAGACCAGGACGCAGACGAGGAGGCTCAGAATCAGGAAGCCGAAATCCCCGGCCAGGAGGATGAACAGGGGCAGCGAGGTGACCAGGGCCAGGGAGCCGAGGGAGACGTAGCCGATGGCCCAGATCAGAAGGACGCAGAGCAGAAGGGACCAGAAGAGGGGAGCCGGAGTTACGGCGAGAAAGATGCCGATGGTGGTGGCCACGCCCTTGCCCCCCCGCCCGTCCAGGAACACGGAGTACATGTGGCCCAGCAGGGCGGCCAGGCCGGTCAGGGTCAGGAGAACGGCGGAGGAGCTCATGGCCGTGGCCACGAGCATGGGCAGGAGGCCCTTCAACAGGTCCAGCAGGAGCGTGGCGATCCCGTAGCGCCTTCCGCAGGTCCTGGCCACGTTCGTGGCTCCGGTGTTTTTGCTTCCGTGCTGCCGCGGATCAATGCCCCGCCCTATTTTGGCCAGGAGGAGGCCGAAGGGGACGGAGCCGACAATATACACGACAAGGAGCCAGCCGAGCAGTGCGATGAATCGTTCCATTACGCCTCCCGGGCATCGACGATTTTGATTTGGTTGTTCAGGGGATCGATCTTTCCCAGGGTGAGCCGGTACTTCTGTCCGGGATGAACCTTTTCCCCGAAGAGCTTCTTGGGGGCCCGGAGAAGGAGCTGCTCCCTGGGCAGGGAAACGGTAACCAGATCTCCGACTTCAAGGACAATACCCTCCCAGTTGTGAAAGCTACACCATCTTTGGCAATAGAGCAACTTCCAGTAACGGGTCCGGAATTTCTGGATCCGGGCCACGGCCTGGCTCCGTGCGCTGAGATGGGGGAGCATGGACTCCATTCTCCCTTCGTCCCAGAGGGGAGGATCACCCTGGAGATGGCTCCGGATCTGGGCCAGATTCAAAAAGTCCACGTAGCGCCGGAGCGGGGAGGTGATGGGCGCGTATCCGGAGACCCCCAGGCTGGTGTGGGGCCTGGGGCGGATGTCCAGTCTGGAGGCGGACATTTCCCGGATGATCTGGTGCATCTCCACCGGATCGGTCCACTCCCCGGCATAGCCGGGGGGCAGGGTGATGTCCTGAGTGCGGTGGAAAAGGGGCAGTCCCCGGGCTCCGGCCCAATCGGACAGAACGGAGTTGGCCAGGATCATGATCTCGCTGACTATGAGCTGGGCTCTGGGGTGTTCCGTGGCCGCTTCCAGATCCACCCGGAGCTCGCCGTCTTCTTCTCGAACATGGATGCTGGGATCCTTCTGGTCGAAGATGACCGCGCCCTTGTGTATGCGGTTGCTGCGCAGCTTGTCCGCGAGCTCCAGGGCCGTGGCCAGCTGGCCGGGATGGGGGCCGTCCAGCTCCTGTTCCGTTGCGGCATAGGTGGTGTTGCGTTCCACCTCGGCCCAAGTGATGCGCGGGGAGACGGAAAGGACCTCTCCCTCGCGGCTCAGGGCCAGGCTCACCCAGAGCACGGGACGGCTCTGTCCCTGCCGGAGACTGTACAGATCGAGCCCCAGCCTTTCGGGCAGCATGTGCGAGGTGCCCTCGGGGAGATACAGGCTGCTGTTCCGCTGGGCCACTGCCTGGTCCAGAGGGGAGGAGAAGTCCCAGGTCAGGACGGGGCAGGCCAGAACGAGCTCCATCCGGTAGCCGCCCTCTTCGTCGCGAGCAACGCTGAAGGCGTCGTCGATATCCCGGGTGCTGGCCGAATCGATGCTCATCAGGGAGGCCCGTTCGGGCTCTTCGGGCTGCAGGCGGCTGAATTGCCGCTCCTGGGCCCTGATCTCCTCCAGGTGGCGCTCGCTCCACTCGTCGCCCCAGGCGTATCCCGCCTGGTCCAGGAGGTGATTGTAGTGCCGGGGCAGAAAGCCCCATTGCTGGGCCAGGGTGAGGGCCAGGTGCTGTTGATCGGGCAGGCCGTGGGTGAGGCTTTTCCAGAGGCTCGCCTGCTCTCCGGTATTCGCATCGGCTATCTGCTGCAGGAGGATTTCCCGCAGCTCCTCGGCGATCTCCGGATCGGGTTCGGGACGGGAAGCCGGGCTTGCGCCGGAGCCCTCCTTCCACAGGGCCCGAAACAGGGCCTGACCCTGCTGGGCCAGCTGATTGCGCCGCCGTTCCCTTTCCTGCTGATGCAGCTTCATCTCCACCTTTTCCCGGGACAGGACCTGGAACACGGGCGGAGTGAACTTGAAATAGGTCTTGTGCTGCAGCAGCAGGCGTCCCAGGGCGGCGACGTGATCCGGGTCCGGGTCGGTCCAGATCAGGCCGGCGAGCCATTCCGGGCCTTCCTCTCCCACTTCGCCCTGGAGGAGCTCCCAGATCTCCACCGGATCCAGCCGGTCCTGGATCCGCTGGCGCAGGAGGTTGGTGCGCTCCAGCTGCCGCAGGGTCTCCTCGCGGGAGTCTTCCGGGCTGAGCCAGGGTCCGGTCCAGGGCAGGGCCCTGGACCGCTGAAGCTTGATCTGCCGCTTGGTGAGGGTGAGCACTTTGAGCCGCTCGGACTCCTCGGAGAGCACGATCCCGATGCAGGGGATGTTGTCCTGCAGGTGCTCCACGACGTGGCCGGGACGGAGGCTGTGGTATCGTTCCGCCATAGGGGATCAGTGCTTGAAGGAGCGCTGGCCGGTGAAGACCATGGCCACCTGGGGATCGGCCTGATTCGCCGCCTGAATGACCTCGAGGTCGTTCATGGAGCCGCCGGGCTGGGCTATGGCGGTGACGCCCTGTTCGATGGCCAGGTCCACTCCGTCGCGGAAGGGGAAGAAGCCGTCGGAAACCATGACCGAGCCGCGGAGCCCGCCCTTGGCCTCCTCGGTCTCCTGGTTGATCCGTTCCAGGATCTGTTGATGCTCTTCGTCCTCCCTGGCCTTCTGCCGGAGCTGGTAGATGGAGAGCCCGGTCCGCTCGAAGGCCAGATTGTCCGCATACTTGATATGGGCCTTGTGGATGGTGATGTCCACGCATCCCACGCGGTCCTGCTCACCGGTGCCTATGCCCACTGTTGCCCCGTTCTTGGCGAAGAGGACCGAATTGGAGGTCACCCCCGCCTCCACGGCCCAGGCGAAGAGCAGATCCTCGTTTTCCGCGGCGGTGGGCTGCCGGGCAACTGCTTCCGTTCCCCCGGATTCGGCTTCCGCCGGGATCCAGTCCCCGGAGGAGCGGATCTCGTTCAAGTAGGAGTACTGGGCGATAATCCCGCCGTCCACCAGGGATTTGAACTCCAGAAAGGGGGAGTCCATGATTTCCTCCAAGCGCCCCAGGCCGGGGATCCTGAGAATGCGCAGGTTCTTTCTCCGGGACAGGATGTCGATGCTCCCGGACTCGAATTCCGGTGCGGCAACCACCTCGAAATAGCGCTCGTTGATGTATTCGGCGAGCTCTCGCGTCACCGGGGAGTTGATCACCACGGCCCCGCCGAAGGCGGCGATCCGGTCGCAGGCATAGGCCTTGCTCAGGGCCCGGGTGACGCCCTGGTCGGACCAGCCCGCCCCGCAGGGATTGTTGTGCTTGAGAATGACAGCCGCCGGCTTGGCGGTGAGGTACTGCAGGATGTTGATCCCGTTGTCCACGTCCGTGAGATTGATTTTGCTCGGATGCTTTCCGGACTGGATAATGTCCTCCTCCTTGAGCGCGGAAAGCAGACCCCTGTCCGGCGTGGCGAAACGGAGGCCGTTCAGCTCCAGTCGCCCCTGATGCAGCTCGTACATCGCCGCGGGCTGATTGGGGTTTTCCCCGTAGCGCAGGCCTTTTTCCTCGCCCTGGATGCTCCAGGTCCGCTTCTTGAAGATGAGCTCCTGATCCCCCACGGTTAGATGGATCTCTCCGGGAAAGGGATCGGACTGCTGAGAGCGGTACATTTTTTTGAGGTCTTTCATTTTTCTGCTCCTGTCTCCTTGGCGTCGTTTTTTCCTCTTCCGCAGCTGGACAGGGAGGAACCGGGACCGGCTCGCATCCCTTGCCGGGACTGCTCGCGGTTTCAATGGCCGGAGCGGTCCTGTGTGGGGTTTCCGGGCGGTTGCGCCCCGCGCTCGAGGATTTGCCGTTCAGGCGGGCGGACGGGATTGTTCTCCAGCGGGATTTTGTTTATCACAACACTTGAAGAGAGGCAATTTTGCATAGTAGGGTCTCTGTGGTTTTTCAGGGTCTGAAACGCGACAGAATTCGGATAGGTGAAGGAGTTCGGCTGTGGAAAAGATGCTACACAGGATTGCCAGTCAACTGGGATCCTATGACGAGGCCTCCCTGCTTTCACTATGGGACAAGTATCACCAGGAAGTAAAGACCTTTCAGCCCACCCAGGAGTGGGAGGAATCGGTGCTCATACTGTGCCTGCTCCAGGCGGTGCGTTGGAAGAATCAGCTTTTCAACAGCAAGTGGATGGAGCAGAGATCCGCGGATTCCGAGCCCGGCGGAGGAATGGACCGGGAAGGTTCGCAGGGGG